>CAYXDL010000075.1:0-8307 GCA_964463775.1 uncultured Hyphomicrobiales bacterium | reverse complement strand
CGCGCACAGGCGGCCGTCATCGATCTTTGCCCGCATATCTTCCTGGCGTATCCGCAAGGGGGGCAGGGGCAGACAATCGCGCAGAAACAGGCGCATGCCCCCGCCCGGGGTGAGCCGTATCCGCCCTCTGGCGTTCAGGGGGGCGGCATCGCTCATCAGCCCGGCCGGCCATTGACGGGGCGCCCATCTGCCATTCAGGGCAAAGGCGGCGGCAAAACCGTCGTCACTGCCGGCGATGCCGATTGTGCCCTGCAATGCAGCCGCGGGCAGGGATATGGCCGGATCGGGGCGGAGGCTGAGCCGTTCCAGCATCAGATCCAGTCCCGGCAGCAACAGGCCGGGGTCGTTGCTCTTTGCCGGTATTCCCGTCAGCGGCAAGCGCAGACGGAAGCCGCTTTCCACCCTGCCGATGTTTGCCGCATCGCCATTGAGTCTGCCGCTGGCGGAAATGGCTGCATCCGTATTCCGCCGCAGCAGGTCGCGCAGCGGTATGCGGGACCGGACATCAGCCAGGCGCAGGAGAAAGGGCGTTGGCCGGGGGCGGATTTCCGGGGCGATGAGAAGACCCCGCGCACTCCACGGTGCAGCGGCCTGTATGTCCAGCATGCCCCCTTCAAGACGGGCCTCAATGTCGCCCTGAAGAGACAGGGCGCGCACCCGCGCCGGCGGCAGGCGCGGCGTGGCGGCGAGGCTGAGCCGTGCTGTCATGGCTGGCAGGGCATCCGGTTGCGGATGGGCAATCAGATTTTCAAGACGCGACCAGGGGGCAGCGGTTGTCAGATCGCCATTGACCGTGATCCTGTAGCGGGGGGCGGGCAGTTGCAGGCGTTCAAGCAGGGTATCGATGCGCAAGTCGCTGAATTGTACCGCCAGTTCGGCGCGACGACCGGGTCCGCGCCAATCCTCCAGGGTCAGACGGGCGGCGATCTGTCCGCGCCCGATCGGCTGTGTCAGGCTGACTGCGGCCTTTTCGCCGATCGCAAAGGTGATATCCGCCTCCGGCAGGGGGCGGGGTGTCCATCCTGTAACCGTCAGGCTGCCGCGGCCCCGGGCGCTGAAGGCACCATCGGTGCCGGCCATGGCGGTAATCTCCGCCATGCGGAGGGTAAGTCTTTTCCCCTCCTTCATGATGGTTGCGGTGGTTGCCTTCAGGCGGATATCGGCCCTTGTCAGGCCGCTATCGGCATGGGCGGACAGGGTTGTGCTGATGCTGCCACTGGCGGGACCCCTGAATGTGGTCATTGCCTTTCCCGTGATGTCCAGCCCCCCGCCGGGAGCCGGAACAAGGAAGAGGTCGTCAAAACGGCTGTTGGCCTGGTATTTCCCGAAGGCCAGATTCATCTCTGCCCGGCGGATGGTGATCGGCGGCAGGGCCGGCAGGACGGTGGCTGTGGTGCCATTATCCGCCGATGGGGCGACGGGCAGGCCGTCGATATGGGGGGCGCGGTTCTTGTCTGCCGTGATGACAAGGCGCATATCACCGATGTCGATGGCATCGATCCGCCCTTCAAGCAGGGCCTCGGGCGTGAAGCGGATCAGAACATCCCGGGCGGCGATACCGGTGCCCAGCGAAACATCGAGGCGGATACTGCCGGGGGTGAGGCTGCCCAAACGGATACGCGGATCGCTGAAGCCACGCTTTTTCAGTGCCGTCTCGATCAGGGTTTCGATTGGCGCCGTTCCGGCCAGGTAAAGCCACAGGCTGCCGCCGGCCAGTGTCAGCACCAGCAGTACCGGTATCGCCCACAGGATACGGAGCAGGATGCGGCGGCGGGGTGCGGGGCGCGTGGGGGCCATCGCCTTACCTTACGGTCGCTGCGGCGGGATGAGCTTCAGCAAGCGGATCTGGCCGCGATATTCGGCCAGCGCCCGGGCGAATGGGGCCAGATCGATGCGCATGTCATAAGGCAGGCCGTCCGGCTGCGTCTGGATTCTGACGACCATCTGCCGCCCGTGGGACATTTCACCCAGAATGGCGCGCGCTTCCGCCCCCCGCCAGACAACTCTGTGGCGGGAGGGGACGGCCTCATGCACCGGATAGCCGTCCACCCGCAGGAAGACCGGCTGGCCCGGCATGTCGTTCTGGCGGATATCGAGGGTGATGCGGAAATCATCGGCCGCGTTTTCGGTGATGGTGATCGGGCTCAGCGCCGAGCCGATGGCGGGCGGCGGAAAGACCAGTTCGCAGAGAACCCGTTCCTCCGCTAGGTCCTTGCGGCACAACACCGCCCATTGCCCGTACTGGCGATAGAAGAAAATCTCGCCGGGCAGCAGGCCGGAGGGGATGCTGACCAGAGGCGGAGGCTGAACGGTGGCCCGGGCATGGGGGGGCAGTGCCGCGGCCATGGCGGCCATGGCGGCGAGCACCCGGAACAGGATCCGGAAAGGCGGATGCATCATGCCGGCCCTCCGTTTTTGCGCTTATAGATGCGGCTTCATGTGGCGGGGACGTTTTTTCCCTGTTTCTGCCCGGCAAATAGTGCATGCCCCGGCAAAAACTGTCCATGCTCAAGGCGCGTTCAGGCGTTGATTTTCCTGTCCGTGCGTATCCCCGTCCATACGATTGCTGATAAAATATCAATAAAATCAAATAGATAAGATGAGGTAATCAAAACTGGCACAGCTGTTGCTGAAAGAAGGGCGAACGCTGGTGCCGTTACGGTACGGCGAAATGGATTTGAAGAAGACGCGGAACCGTTAGGAGAATACCGATGGTTACTTCAGTAAACACCAATGTCGGTGCGATGGTCGCTCTGCAGAATTTGAATGCGACCAATCGTGATCTGGATGAGGTGCAGAACAGGATCAATACGGGTTTGCGCATTGCCGGGGCCAAGGATGATGGTTCGGTTTATGCCATCGCTCAGAACATGCGCGGCGAGGTTGCCGGTTATGAAGCCGTTTCCACTTCGCTGAACAATGCGGTGGCGGTGATCGACGTGGCGCTGGCAGCGGGCGAGGCGATATCCGACCTGCTTCTGGAAATGAAGGCCAAGGCGGTGGCAGCGACGGATGCGTCATTGGATACGGCCAGCCGCACGGCGCTGGAGGCCGATTTCGCGGCCCTGCGCACTCAGATCAAGAACATCGTTGACAATGCGGAATTCAACGGCACCAACCTGCTGAATGCCAGCCTGACCACATACAATGTTCTCGCTTCCCCCGGCGGGGCGACGATCACGGTTTCGGCACGCGATCTGCGGGTCAGTGCTTCTTCGGGGCTGAACATCGGCAGTCTGAGCCTGACCACGGCAACGAATGCATCGGCGGCATTGTCGCAGCTCAACGCCACCATTCAGGCCACCAACCAGAAACTGGGGCTGCTGGGTACCTCATCCAAGAGCATGGATATTCATGAGATATTCATATCCAAGCTCATAGATGCGCTGACATCGGGCATCGGTAACCTTGTGGATGCGGATTTGGCGAAGGAAAGCGCGCGAATACAGGCCTTGCAGATCAAGCAACAGTTGGGTACCCAGGCATTGTCTATCGCCAACCAGGCGCCGCAGGCCTTGCTCAACCTGTTCCAGTAAACACAGATCCATTCGCCGTAACCTGAAAAGAGGGCCCGCCGGGTCCTCTTTTTCCTTATGGGCGGTTGTCATGAAGTGCCGTGCCTTCCGGCAAGCCCGTGCCTGACCGCGAGCCTGCGGAACTGGTGATAACCGAGGCCGAGCCGTTGCGCCGCCTGTTTCTGGTTGCCCGCGCTTCTGGCAAGGGCCTCCTTCAGCAGAGCATGCTCGAAATTGCGCACCTGTTGGTGGAAACCGGTATTGCCGCTTTCTGCTGCGTCGGGGGAGGCGGCGGCGGGAACCGGTGCCGTTCCCTTCGCTGATGCATTGACGGTGGCGGGGCGGTGGGCGCTCTCGAAGGGATCGAAGATGATTTCCGCAACGGGTGCCTGCGGATCGGCGGCACGGTAGACGGCCCTTTCCACCACGTTTTTCAGTTCACGCACATTGCCCGGCCATTGATGCTCCTGCAGCATGCTCATGGCGGCCGGGGTGAAACCGGAAAACTGGGGCCAGCCCAGTTCGCGGGCCATCTGACGGGCAAAATGATCGGCAAGAAGCGGGATGTCGCGGGGTCTGGCGCGCAGGGGCGGCACGGTGATGACATCAAAGGCCAGCCGGTCGAGAAGATCAGCCCGGAACCTGCCCGCGGCCACCTCATCGGGCAGATGCAGATTGGTGGCGGCAATGACGCGCACATCCACCTGGACGGGGGCGGCACCGCCGACGCGTTCCAGTTCCCCGTATTCGATCACCCGCAGAATATTTTCCTGTACCCTGAGCGATGCGGTGGCGATTTCATCAAGGAAGATCGATCCCTGATCGGCGCGTTCGAAGCGGCCGGCATGGCGTCCGCGCGCCCCGGTGAAGGCGCCGGCCTCATGACCGAACAATTCGCTTTCAAGCAGGCTTTCACTCAGGGTGGCACAATTGACCTTGATGAATGGCCCCTCCCAGCGGGCGGCCAGGTAATGAAGACGGGCGGCGATCAGCTCCTTCCCCGTGCCCCGCTCGCCGATCACCAGCACCGGGCGGGACAGGGGGGCCAGCCGCGAGGTTTGTTCGAGCGTGGCGAGAAAGGCCGGATCATTGCCGATCGGCTGCGCATAAAGCATTGCGAAATTCGCTATCAGAATGTCGAATATCGCTATTAGTATGGCGATAAAAGCCAATTAAAAAAGCCTGTTTTTGTAACCTGTTGATTTTCCAGATAAAAATTTCTGGCACGACCCTTGCGAAAGGGGGGGTGTGCAGGTTGTTTCTGCAAAACCATCCGCAAGAGGAATGTCATGAGCATCTTTTCCCGTTTGAGCGATATCGTGAACGCCAATCTCAATGCACTGCTGGACCGGGCCGAGGATCCGGAAAAAATGGTCCGCCTCATGGTGCAGGAGATGGAGGACACGCTGGTCGAGGTGCGTTCCAGTGCCGTCAAGGCGATTGCCGAGAAGAAGGATATTGTCCGCCGCCTTGAGCGCATGGAGGCGGAACGCGATGACTGGGAGAAAAAGGCGGAGTTTGCCATCTCCAAGGGGCGGGAGGATCTGGCCAAGGGGGCACTGCTGGCCCGCCGTAAGCTTTCCGATGCCGTCGAGGCCCTGAAAAGCGAACTGGTTGTTATCGACGAAACACTCGCTAAGTATAATGAGGACCTTTCGCGCCTTCAGGCCAAGCTGGATGAGGCGCGCGCCAAGCAGAAGGCGGTCAGCGTGCGCATGCAGGCAGCCTCCAAGCGGGCGAAAATGCGCCGGACCCTGTATGACGGGCGCATTGACGAGGCCCTCTCGCGCTTCGATGGGTTGGAGCGCAAGATCGATCGCCTGGAGGGAGAAGCGGAAGTTTATGACATGGGGCATGCCCCCGATCTGGGCGAGGCCTTCGCCGATCTGGAGGCCGAGGAGGCCATCGCCGAGGAACTCGCGGCCCTGAAGGCACGCATGGCGGCGAAAAAACCGGAAAAATCCGGTGGGAAAAACAAATGATAACGGTTCCGTTGAACCGTCAGGCAAGAGGCCGTTATGGATGCACTGAGATATCTGTTCGTGCCGCTGATCATTTTCATGGCCGTTGTGGCGCCGATGTGGATCAGGGCTCATTACCGCAGCCGGGCGGAGGCGGCGAAAAAGCAGAAACATCTTGAGGATGAGACCCTGCGCGAGATGTGGGAGCGCGCCGGAAAACTGGAGGAGCGCATCGCGTCGCTGGAAGCGATACTGGATGCCGAAGTGCCTGGCTGGAGAGACAGATGAGTTGCCGCCGCAAGAGACGAAACCGGAGAAATTCGATGGGATATGATCAGGGTGAGGCCTCTGCAAGCGGCAGGGCCGATGCGGTGCTGGAGCGCATGGAGGATGAAATCCGCCGTCTGCGCCGCAAGCTGCGCCGCCGTCAGGGCCGCGATCATGGTCATCGCTATGGCCATGGTCATGAGGCAGGGCGGGAATTGCGCCGCGATATGCGCCATGCCCGCATTTTCGGCGTGATCGCCGGTCTGGCCCGTTATTGGGGCATCAGCCGCTTCTGGTTGCGCGCCGGCGCCATTCTGGCGCTGTTCGTCAGTTTCCCCCTGGCTGTCTTCGCCTATCTCGCCGGGGCCCTGCTTCTGGAGCGTGATGATGAGGCCGGGGAATTTCCTCCTGCCGGCAGGGGCGACAGCCGCTGGGATGAGGAACAGGCCCGGAACTATCACAGTGGGGAGGAACGGGATACCGGTGATACCGGCGATGAAGGGACATTCGATTTTTCCGAGCTCAGGGCCCGTTTCCGTGAGCTGGAGGAGCGTGCCGGCCAGATGGAGGATGGCGTTCTTTCCGGTGAATTCGCCATGCGCCGTGAGTTTCGCAAGCTGGAAGAATGATCGCGGCCCGGAAATGGCCATGATTTGTCTTTAGGTCAGTAAAGCAATGGCAAGCCTATGGCCATGGGCACAAGGAATAAGGGGATGAGATGCGTTTACTGCCTGGCAATATGATGGAAATACCGCCGATCGCGGAGTTTCGGCAGAACCACTTGCCCGCTGCGGCATCGTTTTTCTGGCAATGGGTGCAGCACCCGCGGGAGACCGGCGCGATTTCCCCAAGCAGCCCGTTTCTTGCTCGGGCCATGGCCAGAGAGGCCGTGGCGGCCGGGGACGGTATGGTGATCGAGCTTGGCGCCGGAACGGGGGTCATCACTCAGGCTCTGGTCGAGGCGGGGGTGACACCGGAGCGGTTGCTGATCGTCGAAAAAAACCCATCCCTGGCCAAGGCCCTGCGCCGCCGTTTTGCCGATGCGCGGATCGTTGAGGGGGATGCGACGCAGATTGACCGGATCATGCATCGGCATGACGGCATGGCGGTTTCCGCCATTGTTTCCGGCCTGCCGCTGATTCTGTTCGATCTGCGCAGGCAATACGCCCTGCTGAAAAAATCCTTCGATGTGCTGAAACCGCAGGGGCGTTTTCTTCAGTTCACCTACGGACCGACAGTGCCGGTGCCCCGGCAGATCCCCGAACGGCTGGCGCTCAGGGCGGAGCGGGCGGCATTCATTCTGCGCAATGTGCCCCCGGCGACATTATGGCGTTTTGAAAGAAAAGCGTAACAGGCAGGGTGTTCCGGCGGATCATTTCCGTGCGGGAAAGGACAGGCCCAGGCGTTTTCTCACCTCGGCGGCGATGCGGGCATTCTCATTCACGGGTTCGTACTGCCAGCTGTCCAGCCTGCCGGTGAACGGCCGGGTGACGCCACGCTGGCGCATCTGTTCATGAAAACGGGTGAATTTTCCGCCCCGACCCGGCAGTTCCAGAACATGAACCGGTCTGCCGGTGGCGGCGGCCTCGCAGATCATGTTGACAGAATCTGCGGAAACGATGAAATGATCGCCCTGTGCCAGCCAGTCGGGATAGGGGTTGTCGCCGCTGCCGTCCCAGAAAATGCCGCCCATTCTGTTCACGCCCTCTTGCAGCAGTGCCGCGCAATCGGGCGGGGTACGCCGGGAGGCTGTGGCCAGAACCGTACCGCCGCTTGCCGCGACAGCCTGCTCCAGCCCTGAGAGCAGGCGCGTGATCTCATCCTTGCCGAAACTGTAGACCTTGTTCGCCCCGCCGGCCATGACCACGATCAGCGGCCGGGGCAGGCCGGCATAGGCCGGGGCAGTTTCCTCGCGCCGCCGGCGCAGCTTCTCATCGTTCAGGCGATGGATGGAGCCGATGGTGTTCAGTACATTGGTGCCGCGCAGGCGGTCATGGGCGGGAGTGATGATCAGATCGAAATCACGACGATGCGCATGGGGATCCTGAATCTGGATCAGGCGGGTCCGCCCCCCGCTGAGGCGGCGCACGGCACGGGCGGGGGCTATGGTGATGCGTCCGCAGGCGACAAGCAGGTCGGGCCAGGGCGGGGTCAGCGGGTCGCTGGCGGGCGCCAGGGCCGAGAGCGTGGCCGGGCAGATATGCGGCGGCAGCCAGGCATAGGGCGCGGCCAGGCTGATCCGTCTGATCACCGGCGTTGCACCCAGAGCCTCGATCAGGCCGAGGCACTGGTTTTCCATGCCCGGCTTGCCATTGCTCAAACTCCAGATTATCGGATCATTCATGAGGTCGTGCCTGTTCATCATCCGGCCGGGCGAAATCTGCATGATATGGCTGTCGCCCTTCGCGCATATCGGCATCATCGGCGTGCGAGTTTGCTTGCGCCCTGCCCCTGCTTGTAATATTGTTGCGCGAAATGGCAACAGAAAAACCTACTGATGGCAGCGCTAAATATATGCAAAAAGTAAAGCTTGATGCGATTGACCGCAATATTCTTGCTCTTCT
>CAYXDL010000074.1:0-8369 GCA_964463775.1 uncultured Hyphomicrobiales bacterium | reverse complement strand
TGCCGGAATCCTTTGTGCTGCTGGTCCCCGGCGGCTCGCGCCATCGTCCGGAAAAGCGCTGGCCCGAAGAACATTTCACAACCCTGGCCGCCATGAGTGCCGCCAATGGCCTGACACCGGTTTTGCTGGGGGCGGAGGATGAGGCCGCAACGCTGGAACGGATCGCCGCCACCTGCCCCGATGCCGTTAATCTGTGCGGGCGCACCGGCTTTGCCGATCTGGCATCGCTGGCACGCGGGGCACGCTGGGCCGTCGGCAACGATACCGGCCCCATGCATTTGCTGGCGGCCAGCGGATGCCCGGCCCTGACCCTGTTTTCCGCGGCATCCTCCCCCGCCCGGGCCCGTCCGCGCGGCCCGTGCACCGCCGTGCTTCAATGCGATCCCCTGGCCGCTCTCGCGCCGGAGAAAGTCTGGCGGAGCATCCCCACCGCCGCCGGCGGAAAAGCTTGACTTTGAACCTGATAATCCTAGAGTTCCGGCGCTGTTGAACGAGGTATAGCCATGTCATCCACAGAAACCGCCACAAAACCCGTCAATATCACGCTGCCGGACGGAACCGTGAAGACCTATGACGGCCCCGTCACCGGCGCCGATGTTGCCGCCGATATCGGGCCGGGCCTTGCCAAGGCGGCCATCGCCGTCATGATCAACGGGGAACTGGCGGATCTCTCCCGTCCGATCGACCGGGATTCGGATCTGCGCATCATCACCCTGCGTGATGAGGATGACATCGTTCTGCCGCTGATCCGCCACGATGCCGCCATATCATGGCCGAGGCGGTGCAGGAGCTCTACCCCGGCACCCAGGTGACCATCGGCCCGGCGATCGAGAACGGTTTCTATTACGATTTCGCCAGGGACGAGCCCTTCACCCCGGCTGATCTGGAACGCATCGAAGAGAAGATGCATGAAATCGTCCGCCGCGACGAGCCCTTCATCCGCGAAGTCTGGGACAGGGATGAGGCCATCGCCCATTTCCGCGAACTGGGTGAGACCTACAAGGCGGAGCTGATCGCCGACATCCCCGAAGGCGAGGATGTCACCATCTACCGCCAGGGCAAATGGCACGATCTGTGCCGCGGCCCGCATCTGCCTTCCACAGGCAGGATCGGCCACGGTTTCAAGCTGATGAAACTGGCCGGTGCCTATTGGCGCGGCAAGGCCGACAACGATCAGCTTCAGCGCATCTACGGCACCGCCTGGCGCAATGAGAAGGAGCTGAAGGCCTATCTCAACCTTCTGGAGGAGGCTGAGCGCCGCGACCACCGGCGCATCGGCAAGGAAATGGACCTGTTCCATTTTCAGGAGGAAGCCGCCGGCATGGTCTTCTGGCATCCCAAGGGCTGGACGATTTATCGCACGCTGGAGGAATTCATCCGCAGGCGCATCGCCAGGGCCGGCTATCAGGAAGTGAAGACGCCCCAGCTCGTCGATCGCAAGCTGTGGGAGGAATCCGGCCACTGGGAGAAATTCCGCGAGCATATGTACACGACGGAATCCGAGGAACGCGTTTTCGCCCTCAAGCCGATGAACTGCCCCTGTCATGTGCAGATCTTCCGCCAGAAGCTGCATTCCTACCGCGATCTGCCGCTGCGCATGGCCGAATTCGGCTCCTGCCACCGCTACGAGCCTTCGGGCTCGCTGCATGGGCTGATGCGGGTGCGCAATTTCGTGCAGGATGATGCCCATATCTTCTGTACCGAGGAGCAGATCGTCTCGGAAACGCGTGAATTCTGCACCCTGCTGCATGATATCTACCGCGATCTCGGCTTTGACGAAGTTGTGATCAAATTCTCCGACCGGCCGGAGAAGCGTGCCGGCAACGATGCCATCTGGGATCGCGCCGAAGCCGCGCTGAAGGATGCCGTCACCGCCGCCGGTTTCACCTTCACCCTCAATCCCGGCGAGGGCGCCTTCTACGGACCGAAGCTGGAATTCGTCCTGCGCGATGCCATCGGGCGTGACTGGCAATGCGGTACGCTGCAGCTCGACTTCGTATTGCCCGAACGCCTTGATGCCAGCTATATCGGCGAGGACGGCCAGCGCCACCGTCCGGTCATGCTGCATCGGGCCATTCTCGGCACATTCGAGCGTTTCATGGGCATTCTGATCGAAAACTATGCCGGCCGCCTGCCGCTGTGGTTATCACCGGTGCAGGCCACGATCTGCACCATCACCTCTGATGCCGACGATTACGCCAGACAGGTGGCGAAACAGGCCGAAGCCGCGGGACTGCGTGTCGAACTGGATCTGCGCAACGAGAAGATCAATTACAAGGTACGCGAGCATTCCCTGGCCAAGGTGCCGGTACTGCTGGTCGTCGGCAAGCGCGAGGCGGAAGAGAAAAAGGTCTCGATCCGTCGTCTGGGCGATAAACGCCAAGAAGTGCTTGCGCTTGAGGACGCGCTGGATAGACTTGTCAACGAAGCGAAAATGCCTGCTTAGCGGGATTTTCCGCATGTCCCGTCCCGTTCCGTCCTTCATGGCGGATCCGGCGGGAATGACGATATGGTGAAACAGGATTGAAGGAGGGCCTAGATAGCTCGTCCACCGGTGAACTCGTTACCGACCCGCGAGGGTCCCCGAGTCAATGAACGGATAACCGCGCGAACCGTTCTGCTGATTGATGAAGAAGGTGTGAAACGCGGCGAGGTGCCGACCGAGGAAGCGTTGCGCATGGCAGCGGATGTCGGTCTGGACCTGGTCGAGGTTTCCCCGAACGCCCGCCCGCCCGTATGCAAGCTGCTCGATTACGGCAAGTTCAAATACGAGGCGCAGAAAAAGGCCAGCGAGGCGCGCAAGAAGCAGAAATCGATCGATGTGAAGGAAATCAAGATGCGCCCGAACATCGATGAACATGACTACCAGGTCAAGATGCGCGCCATGAACAAATTTCTCAACAACGGCGACAAGGTTAAGGTGACCATGCGCTTCCGCGGTCGGGAAATGGCCCATCAGGAACTGGGGCTAAGGGTGCTCAACCGCGTTCGCGAGGAACTGGACGAACTGGCCAAGGTCGAACAGCACCCGAAAATGGAAGGCCGCCAGATGATCATGGTGCTGGCACCGCGCTGAACGGCACTTACCACAACGGGACGGAGGGAGGAGAAATCTTCCCTCCGTTTTTATGAGCAGGCGGCGATGATGCCCTGAAAGCCGGCCCCCGGATCAGCGTCCGGGCATGCCTAATATGTCAGGCTTCGCCGCGTCACCGGTACATTGCCTACCAGGATACGGTCCACGGCGCCGCTTTCGTGACGAAAGGGCAGAATGAGACGGCACCAGCGCGTCATCGCCGAAATCTCAAACGGAGCGTCATGCTCCGAATAGATCGGACGACGCTTTTTCAGCTGCAGCATGTACTGTGCCCTGAACAATCGCGCCGTGACCTCCGGCATCGTGTTGACCTCGGAAAGCCACTTTCCCGTCAGGTCCATGTTCGAGGCAACGGCCACCCGGCTGCCATAGACGCGGAAGCGGAAATCGGTACCGTCGCCATTCGGTTCCAGCAGCAGAACATTGCCCAGCGCCGGAAAAAACGCCAGAGCATCGATCCCCTTGCTGAAAGGCAGGTTCCCGTCCTGACGCTGTCTGCACCAGTAATCCCATAACCGGCGATGCACCGGCAGCCGGAAATGGTGATCCCGTGTTTGCCGCTCGTCCAAAAAACCATATGCCAGGCCGTTAATGGCATAACGGCGCGGCGGCATGAGATCATGCAGATCATCCGAACCGTCGAGCGGGCCCGTGTAATGCGAAAAGGAACGAATATCACTCACGAAGCCCTTATAGGCACGCGCGGATCATGGCCGCAAGATGAAAAGCTTCATGGTCAAAGCTTCCCTTCTGCCGCCATGGGCAAAAAGCACGGATGGTACAGCACGCGGTTATGAACCCGCTTTTTCCGCCGCTTTTTCCCGCTTGCGCTTTTGTTCCGGATGCAGGCTTTTGCCCAGAATGTGGTCGTCATGGGCAATGACATGCCGGCTGGAACCGACAATCAGCGGATCGGGACCTGTCACCACATCGGTGTTCTTGTCCGGATAAGGCAGGGAAGCGAGGAAATGCTGCATGCAATTCAGACGCGCGCGCTTCTTGTCATCGGATTTGATGATCGTCCAGGGAGCATCGGCCGTATCGGTGTAGAAGAACATGGCTTCCTTGGCCTCGGTATAATCATCCCATTTGCCAAGCGAGGCCTTGTCGATCGGCGACAGTTTCCACTGCTTCAGGGGGTCTGTTTCCCGCGACTTGAAACGGCGTAACTGTTCCTCGCGTGTTACCGAAAACCAGTACTTGTACAAACGGATCCCGGAACGGACGAACATGCGTTCCAGTTCCGGACATTGCCGCATGAATTCCAGATATTCCGTTGGTGTGCAGAAGCCCATGACCCGCTCGACTCCGGCGCGGTTGTACCAGGACCGGTCAAAGGCGACGATTTCGCCCGCCGCCGGCAAATGGGCGATATAGCGCTGAAAATACCATTGGGTACGCTCACGTTCCGTCGGCTTGTCAAGCGCCACGACCCGGGCCCCCCGGGGATTGAGATGTTCCATGAAACGCTTGATGGTGCCGCCCTTGCCCGCCGCATCGCGCCCCTCGAATAACAGCACGAATTTCTGCCCCGTCTCGGAGGCCCATTTCTGAACCTTGAGCAATTCGACCTGGAGTTCCGCCTTGCGCTTTTCATAAATGTCACGCTTCATTTTTTTCCTATAGGGAAACTCCCCGGTCTCGAAGGCGCGCCTGACCGCATCCGGATCCAATGGCGTATTTTCCGGCACCGGGGCACCTTCGTCCACGATGCCGCTGCTCAGCCCCGGAAATGCCGCACCCCTGCCCTGCTCCATCTTGTTCATGTCTGACCTCTCTTCTGCCGTTATCCCAGCCTTGCAAGTCAGATAGTATACTACAGCTCAGGCCCGGAAATACTGATCTGTATCAACTTGCCCCGGACTGCTTGACAGCCCGCCGTCACGGGGCGGAAGATAACGGTACCGATATGAACAAGGGCTGAAAGCACATGATCGAAATCACCGTCAATGGCCGGCGCCACAGGCTGGATGCCAGCCCCGACATGCCGCTTCTGTGGGCATTGCGGGACATTCTGTCCCTGACCGGCACGAAATTCGGCTGCGGTATCGGTGCCTGCGGGGCCTGCACCGTTCATATCGACGGAAAGGCCGTGCGCTCCTGCTCCTTTACTCTTGAGGACGCGCGGGGACGGCAGATCACCACCATCGAGGGACTGGCGCGGGAAGGCACGCCGCACCCTCTCCAGAAAGCCTGGATTGCCGAGCAGGTACCGCAATGCGGCTATTGCCAGTCCGGCATGATCATGGCCAGCGCCGCCTTGCTGGCGGAAAACCCCGCACCCGATGATGCCGCCATTGATGAGAACATCACCAATATCTGCCGTTGCGGCACCTACGGGCGCATCCGCAAGGCCATTCACCGCGCTGCCGGGGAAGGATCATGAGCATGAAACTGACCCGCCGCCGCCTTCTGATCGGCAGCGCCATCATCGGCGGCGCTCTTGTGGTGGGCTATGGCTTTTCCGGCAATGATGGCGAAAGCGCACGCCGGCGCTTTCAGCGGCAGGCAAAATCCGGAGGGGCCGTCGCCCTCAATGGCTGGGTGCGCATCGACCCGGACGGGCGGGTGAACGTCGCCCTGCCGCGCGCCGAAATGGGCCAGGGGGTCAGCACGGCCCTGCCGATGCTGGTTGCCGAGGAACTTGAGGCCGACTGGAACATGGTCGGTTTCGAGCAGGCACCGCGCGATCCGCTTTACGCCAACCGGGAGGTTCTGGTCGATGGTGTTCCCTTTGTGCCCTGGGATGACGGCATAGCGGCACAGACCATGCGCTGGGCCTATGAGAAATCCGCCGCCTTGCTGGGGCTTCAGGCCACCGGCGGCAGCACATCCGTCCGCGATGCCTACCATGCCATGCGTCAGGCCGGCGCCAGCGCCCGTGAGATGTTGCGCCGGGCTGCTGCCGCACGCTGGAATGTCCCCCCGGAAAGCTGTGTTGCTGAAAACGGCACCATCCGAAGTGGCCGGAAAAGCGCCGGATACGGCGAACTGGCCGCCGAGGCCGCGACCATCACCCTGACCGAAGCGCCCCCGCTGAAGGATCCGGCCCGATGGCGTCTGCTCGGGCACAGCCCGGCACGGCTGGACATCCCCGAAAAGGTAACAGGCCAGGCACGCTACGGCATCGATATCCGCCTGCCCGGCATGGTGTTCGCGGCTTTCAGACCAACACCTGTCTTCGGCGCGGAAATCGAGGGCGTGGACGATACCGCCGCACGGGGCATGCCGGGGGTGAAGGAGATTCTGCCCGTTCCCGGCGGTATCGCCGCCATCGCCACCACCACATGGCAGGCGCAGCAGGCGGTTGATGCGCTTGATCTCACCCTCTCCGGCGGGGCGGAAGATCTTTCCTCCGATCAGTTGCTTGAAGAATTCAGAGCCACCGCCGCCCGCCGGGACGGCCATGTCTTCCGCGAAGAAGGGGATATCGAGAACGCTCTCTCCCGTGGCCGGAAGATCCGTGCCGAATACCACGTTCCCTTTCTGGCCCATACCTGCATGGAACCAATGAACTGCACCGCCTGGATCCATGACGGGCGGCTTGAGATATGGGCACCCAACCAGTCCGCCGATCTTGCGGCAATGGTCGCCGCCGGCATCGCGGATATCGACAATGACATGATCACGGTGCACACGCCCTATCTCGGTGGCGGTTTCGGACGGCGTGCCGATATGGATTATGTGGAAATCGCCGTCACCCTGGCCAGCGCCATGGCAGGAACGCCGGTACAGGTGACCTATTCGCGCGAGGCGGATATCCGCCACGACCGCTTTCGCCCGGCTGCCGTCAGCCTGTTCGAGGCCAGCATCGGCGATGACGGGCAACCGTTGGGCCTGCGCAACAGCATTGCCGGCCCCTCGGTGGTCAGCACCTTTATCGGCCGCCTGCTGCCCGGCCCCTTCATCACCCCCGACAAGACAACAGCGGAAGGGGCCTTCGACAAACCTTATGAATTTCCTGCCCTGCAGGTAATGCATGAAACCGTGGATACGCCGGTTCCCTGCGGTTTCTGGCGCAGTGTCGGCCATTCCTACAATGCCTTTTTCTTCGAATCCTTCATGGACGAGATCGCCCATGCGGCAGACACCGATCCGCTGAGCTTCCGGCTGTCGCTTCTGAAGAATTTTCCCCGCCACCGCGCCCTGTTGGAAAAGCTCTCCGAACAATGGCAGGCCCCCAAACCTTCCGGTACGGGGCGGGGGATCGCCCTGCATGAAAGTTTCGGTTCCATCGTCGCGCAGATGGTTGAAATCAGCCGCACGAATCCGGAAACACCGATCCGCATTGACAAGGTCACGGTCGTGGTCGACTGCGGCCGCGCCCTGCATCCCGAAACGGTGATCCGTCAGATGGAAAGCGGTGTGATCTTCGCCCTCAGCGCGGCCCTGTATGGTGAGATCACCATTGCCAACGGGCAGGTGGAACAGCAGAATTTCCCTGATTATGAAAT
Organism: uncultured Hyphomicrobiales bacterium; assembly: GCA_964463775.1. Taxonomy (GTDB): domain Bacteria; phylum Pseudomonadota; class Alphaproteobacteria; order Minwuiales; family Minwuiaceae; genus JALXAG01. The sequence goes on along the minus strand of CAYXDL010000074.1, from coordinate 818 downwards.
GGTCCGCATGGCCGGAGCCCCACCGATCGAAGTTCATATCCTCGACAGCGGTGCCCGCCTCGGCGGTATCGGCGAACCGGGAACCCCGCCCCTGGCGCCGGCACTGGCCAATGCCGTCTTCGACCTGACCGGCCAGCGGATCCGGCGCATGCCATTCGGAGATGTCTTGGGTTATGCATAGAACCTCTTTCCTTGTCAGAAGCTTTTTTTGCATCCTGATCATCCTGCCCACACTGCTGCTGGCAGGCAGCAGGGCAGATGCCGGGGAAATGCGCCTGCTGCGCATCGGTACCGGCTCAACGGCGGGAACTTATTTTCCCGTCGGCACCCTGATCGCCAGCATCATTTCCAACCCGCCGGGCAGCCGCGCCTGCGAAAAAGGCGGCTCCTGCGGGGTGCCGGGGCTGGTGGCCATTGCCCAGTCGACGGAAGGATCGATCGCCAATATCGACGGCATGATCGCCGGAAACCTCGAAGCCGGGCTGGTGCAGTCGGACATCGCCTATGCCGCTTATTACGGCAAGGGAACCTTCATGCTGCGCGGCCCCCGCCGCGGCATCCGCGCCATTGCCGCCCTCTATCCGGAAAGCATGCATCTGGTCGTCCGCCGCGGCAGCGGCATCAAAAACCCTGGCGATCTGCGCGGGCGACGCATTTCCCTCGGCCCGGAAGGCTCCGGCACCAACACCAATGCCCGGCTGGTATTGCGGGCATACGGGCTGAGCCTGCGTGACTACATCGCCCTGGCCACAACGCCCGCCGAAGCCGTCGACCTTCTGGCGGAAGGAAAGCTGGACGCCTTTTTCTTCGTCGGCGGT
>CAYXDL010000073.1:0-8408 GCA_964463775.1 uncultured Hyphomicrobiales bacterium | reverse complement strand
GGTTCACCTGCAACCCGCCATCGCCGATAATGCAGATGACATCGCGCCGCCCGTCACCGATACAGGCGCCGATCGACCCGGCCAGCGAATAACCCATGGGCGAATTATTGAAGGCCGAAACCACCCGCTGCCCGGCACGCGGGCGGAAGGCCTGAAAGGTCTGGATCAGGTTGGAGCCACAATCGGTGACGATCACCGCATCATCCGCCGCGCGATCGGACAGGACATCAAGGAAATGATAGGGATTGACCGCATCCTCCTGCTTGCGGAAATCCTCCTCCACCGCCGGAAACTCCTCGGCCCATTTTGCGATGCGCGCCCGCCAGGGCGTCAGGTCGCGGGTCCGCACCCGGTTGTAGTGACGTGCCATCACGCGCAGAAAATCGCGGATATCGGCACAGACCGGCACATCCACCTTCATCCCCTGAAGGCGGAATTTCTCCAGCTCCGCCGGGTCCAGCTCGACGATCGCCTTGCGGGCCGCGCGGGCGAAAGTATTGATCGGCGATCCCGTGGCATGGGTATCCAGCCGCGAACCGACGGAAAGAATGAAATCGGCATTCTGCACGGCGAAATTGCCGCGGCGGCTGGCCGAAATGCCGAAACCGCCGACATTCAGCGGGTGGTCCTGATCGACGATATCCGCCGCCGCCCAGGTCAGCGCAAAGGGAATGTTCAGCCGCTCGATCAGCTCACGCGCCTGTTCCTCGACCCCGGCGATGCGTGCCGCCGCGCCAAGCACCAGTACCGGCCTTTCCGATTCTGCCAGCAGGGAAAGAACCTCTTTGACCTGCGCCTCCAGCCGGGCCTCATCGGCTTCCTTCTCTGGTGGCGGCACATAGCCCTGCAAAGTTTCAGGGTCGATATCGGCACGCTGCACATCATCGCAGATTTCAACGAAAACAGGACCGGGCCGTCCGGAAAGCGACAGGTGCCAGGCTTTCTCAAGCTCATAGCGGATATTCGCCGGATCATCGACCAGCACCGCATATTTGGTGATCGGCGCCACCATGTCGATATGCGGCGATTCCTGAAAACCGAGCTGGCGCACACCCGGCGCATTGCGCATCAGCCTGGGCCGTGACACCTGACCGGCCAGGAAGAATCCAGGCAGGGAATCGTAATAGAGATTGGCAATGCCGGTCATCAGATTGACAACCCCGGGGCCGGTGGTCGCCATTGCCGCCCCCGGCCGGCCGGTGATGCGCACATAGCCGTCGACGGCCATGGCCCCGGCCTGTTCGTGGATGGGGCAGATATATTCCATATCGGGATGATTGCCGACGGCATCGATCAGATGGGCCACCGCGCCGCCGGTGACGGCAAAAACCTCCCGGATACCGCGATCATGCAGAAACGCGGCCACGTAATCGGCTAGTTTCATCTCTGTTCCCCGCTCATCAGGCAGCGCTTTCGGCACGGTCGGCCACTCTCTCCGACACCCTGTATAATTTGTTGACATGGCTGCGCAACAGGATACGCCCCAGCCCGTTGACCGAATTGCCGTACTGATGCAGATAGCGGGCGATCAGATCGCGCTGTTCCGCCGTATGGCCGATTTCCAGATCGATGCCCCCCGGCACCCTGTATTCCAGCGGATCCGCCCTGAAGCGCAGTTCCTCCAGCGCCGGGAAGTCATAACCGAAATGCGCGATACGGCGGTATTCCGTATCGAGAAGCCCCTGCTTGCGCATCAGACCATATCGGTGCAGCTCGGAGAGGTAATGATCGGTATCCTCGTTCATTTCGCCGCGTTCGGCGAGCAGATCACGCGCCGCGGCGAAGGCGATGTCATGCACATCCCCCTGACGGTGGAAAAAGGCGATGGCGCGGTATTTGAACAACTCATTCGAGCCCAGCTCGCCTTCAATATACCGGCGCACGGAAGCGGGATCGGCGATGAATTGCTCCAGCTTCGCGCGATCCTGCCACAGGCTGCCATCGGTTTCGGCACGGAACCCTTCATAGATATCCTCAAGGGCATTGCCGGGGCTGCTGACCATTTCCTGAATGCGGCGAATCAGGTCGGAAGGCATGAAGCCGCGCTGTTTCAGCAGGCCGATCAGTTCCGAAAACACACCACCGTTGTAGAAGATCTCGATGGTCAGGTTGAGCTGGCGGCAATCGAGGTAATCCTCATAGCTCATGGTGCTGTTGGCAACGCAGATCTCCTCGATCTCGGCCACGGCGCATTCGCGCTCAAGAATATCATAGATGCCGAAACAGCGCGGCAGCACGCGGAAGCGCGTGACCATGGCGTATTTTTTCCGGCTTTCCTCGCTGTCCATTTCCGATCCGGGCAGCATCATCAGCTGATACTGGCGCAGGAAATTGATATCGCCGTCCATCATGGTGAAGACACTGCGGTAATGGGCCTCGCGCGTGTCACCGGGCAGGCAGAGGATGATTTCCGAATAGGAATTGGCGCCGAGCGTTTCAGCATGTTTGGCAAAGCTGACCAGATTGTCGATCGGAATGTTCTTGCGCTTGATGTTTTCAAGCACGCCCTCATCGATGGATTGGACGGTGGCGGAAAGATTGATCGCCCCTTTCAGGATCGTCGCCGCCTCCATCACCCGTTCCTTCTTGTTCTTGCCCGCCGTCACCCCCACCAGTTTCGGCCAGTTCCGCTGTTTCTGGATATCGGCGATAATGCGGCAGGTTTCCAGATCCTGGGCGAACATGCCGAAATTGGAATCGACAATGTAAAGATCCGGGCTGCTGGCCCGCTCGGCAATGTAGAGCAGATCGTTGCGGATGCGCTCGCCCCGCTGGAAGCGTACCTTCTGATAGTAGCTGTTGCCCTCTGTGCAGAAGGTGCAGGAGAACGGGCAACCGCGATTGGTCTGCAGCATGGGGATCAGCACCCCGTCAAAAAACTTGTCGTTCATCCCCTTCTGATAAGGCGAGGGGATTTCCGTCAGATCCTGTATGCGCGGCAACAGTTCGCCCCGTATCAGCCGGCCCTCACGGATATAATGGACGCTGCCGATCACCTCCCCGCTCCGCTTCAGCCGCTCGGCATCGAAATCATGGGCTTCCAGCGCCTCGAACAGATGGACGAAGGCCTGCTCGCCCTCGAACCAGACATGAAAGTCGATTTCCGGGCGCTCCCGCAGAAAGGCTTCCTGTTCATCCGCTCTGGTCGGATAGTTGGGGCCGCCGAAAACGATGACCGTGCCGGGCCAGCGTTCCCTGATGCGCCGGGCAAAGGCGCGGCTGAGATTGTGATTCCAGGAAAAATTGGCGAAACAGGCAATCCGGGGCGGGCGTTTCAGCAAGGCGGCGTTCAGATCCTCGGGATATTTGAACACCTCCGTATCGATGCGCTCTCCCAGCCTGTCCTCGGCATAGGAGGCAATCAGCGATACGCCGAGCGGAAATGTATTCGACGCCACCATCTGCCCCGTATGGGTCAGATCGGCAAATGTCACCCGTGTGCCCGTCATGCTTCTCCCTCGCCCTTGCTTTGCCGGGTTCACCCGGCGGTTGTTTATGATGGGTTAATTTCGGTTAATATTCCCTTGCCTCCGCCCCCCGTCCCGTCCGGCAGCCCTTGCGCTGTTGTCATCGCCTCAGTAATGGAACCCGCGGATCTGGCCGCCATCGACGGCAACGGTCGAACCCTGCATGAAGCTGGCCTGCTCCGAACACATGAAAACGACCAATGCGGCGATTTCCTCCGAAGTGCCGAAACGACCGGCGGGACAACGCTCCGCCAGGTATTTTTCCACATGTTCCGGCCGCTCACGGCTGGCGATGTCCCAATGTCCGCCCTCGGTTTTCACCGCACCCGGCAGCACTGCCGAGACCACCACGCCGCTGGCGGCCATGATCCGGCCGAAACCACGCGTATAGGCGGCCAGCGCCGCCTTGGCCGCGCAATAGGTGATCGGGCCGTTATTCTCCACCGAAGCGGTGGAAGCCACCTGTATCGCCCGGCCCCAGCCCCGTTCGGCCATGCGCGGCACCAGCAGGCGGTTGATTTCGATCGCCACCTCCAGATTGAGGCGCATCACCCGCCGCCAGTCCTCAATCGGGCAGAGCGGATCGGTCACATTCAGCGTGCCGCCGACATTGTTGATGACGATATCGACTTCGCCGAAATGCTCGTCCAACTCCTCGATCAGCGGCTCGATACAGCCATCGGGGGCGAAGTCATAGGCATGGCCGTAATGGCCGGCCTGCGGGCCGCCGATCTCGTTGAGCAAGATATCGATATCCGCCTGGGTGCGGGAAAAAACCGCCACCTTGACCCCTTCAGCGGCCAGGGCCTCGCTGATCGCCCGGCCGATGCCCCGCCCCGCGCCGGTCACAAGAGCGCGCTTCCCCTTCAGAGCGAAATCCATGGCACCCCTCCCTCTTCTCCTTGAACAGCATGCGTCAATCCTCAGACGATCTGCAACGGCAGAATGATCTTGCGCGGCTTCAGCGCCACCATGCGGGGCAGAATGGGGCGGGCGGCATCAGGGGCCGTCAGCACCAGCGCCGCATCTGCGAAAGTGCCGATCTCCGCCGATGGGCGGATCGGCACATCATGGCCGGGATAATACATTCCCTGCCGTCTGGGATCGTCATCCAGTATGGCATCGAACACCTCCAGCCCGCCCATGTGATAGCCCAGCACCGGCAGCATCTGCGCCGCGCCGAAACCGTAAACGGCGCCGAAACCACCATCGGCCAGCAAGCGGGGCACGGCCGCACTCTGGCGGCGGAAATCCGCAATCCCCCGACGCAATGCCGCCATGCTCATCCGCCTTCGGGGCGGTTGCGGCCCGCGGGCCGACCTGCCGCGTTCGAAGGCCAGAATCAATGTACCGCCCCAGTAATCATAATTGTAGCGATGGGCGAGATAGCGCCCGCCCGACCGCTCCACCGCCCCCAGAAGCGATGCAAGCGAGAAATAATGCAGATGCTGATGAAAGACCTGATCGAAACGCCGCCCGCGCACCAGATTCTCGAAGCCCGGCACCTCGATCACGAACAGCGCGTCCTCGGCGGTCATATCGAACAGCCGTCCGAGCGCGCCGAGGGGATCGTGCATATGCTCAAACGTATGGGCCGAGACGATCAGATCCGCAGGTGCCCGCATCGCGGTTGCGGGATCGACATCCTCCAGCAGGCCGCCCAGCACATGAAGACCCGGCGCCACCTCACCATCGCGCCCGCGCCATATGGGATCGATACCCAGCGCGTTCTCCCCCATGGAAAGAAGCTTTCTCACCAGATACAGATCGTTGCAGCCGACCTCGACGATCTGGCGGAATCGCCGCCTGCCGGCCAGACCGGCGATAAAATCATGCAGGAAATCATTGCCCGCCACCGCGATCGGACTGGCCGAGGATCGATGCGCATAACTGTCATCATACAGGGTGCGGGCCGGCAGAAAGCGCGCAAGCTGCCCGTGGCCGCAGCGCCGGCACAGCATCAGCGCCTGATCGAAACGCTGTTCGCGCACCGCCGGATCGGGCACATACAGCCCGGTCAGAGGCAGATCCGGCAGATCGAACACCTCCGCAAGCGCCCCGCCGCAAAGGCTGCAGGCATCGGGGACATGGATTGCACCATTCATTGCCGGATCAGGGGCGGTGGACATAATCCATCTCCTGCGCCTGAATGAAATCCCAATGCGCCCCGATCCAATCGGCAACCTCACCGATGCCTTCCTCAAGGGTGATGCGCGGCTTCCAGCCCAGCTCTTTCCGCGCCTTGGCCGAGGAAATCACATAGGCCGCATCCTGCCCCGGGCGTTCGCCGACGATATCGGTGACATCGGCGAAATCCCGATCCATCCGCCGGGCGATCTCTGCCACCAGATCACGGATGCTGATACCCTGATCCGGCGACAGGTGATAACGTTCTCCGACCCTTCCTCTTTGCAGAATGGCCAGCTCACCGGCGGATACATCGCGGATGTGAATATAGGATTTGACGGCCACACCACCGCCATGCAGCGGAATGCGCCGCCCCTGACGCATATAGATGACACTGCGCGGAATGATCTTGAACAATTGCTGGCGGGCGCCATAGACATTGGTCGCGCGCACCGTCAGCGCCGGAAAACCGTACTGGCGGCGATAGGTTTCAATCAGCATGTCGGCCGCCGCTTTCGACGCGGCATAGGGGGTGGAGGGATTGTCCGGCGTCTCCTCCGTCACATTTCCGCTGCAGCTGCCATAGGCTTCAGGCGAGGAAATATGCAGATAGCGTTCCAGATAATCAGTACCGCGCAGGTGATTGACCAGCCGCGCCAGGGCAACGCAATTGGTCCGGAACCATTGTTCGGGGTGCTCCCAGCTCGGCCCGACCTCGCTTTGCGCGGCGAAATTGACGATGCAATCGGGTTTTTCACGGTCCAGCAGCGCCGCCAATGCGGGGAAATCATTGTTCAGGTCCAGTTGATGAAAGCGGAAACGCCCCTGTGCCGGGTTATGGCGATAACGCAGAAAAGGGGCCGGCTTCTCCGCAGAACGGCTGATACCGATGATGTCGGCATCGGTTTCATCGAGGACCAGGTCGATGAAATCCTGCGCCGAAAAAGCGTTGGAGCCGATAACGGCCAGCTTGCATATGCTCATCAGAATGGTCCCGTGAATGTCTTGCCCGGCACATCGCGGCCAATCGGCGATGCATCCGCCGCCGCATCGGGACGTTCGGGCATGCCGAACAGACGGCGCACCGTATTCCCGATCTCAAGCGCCCCCGGATAATAGGCGACCGCCAGAGCCGGTGAGGTCGGCGAAGGGGCATCGGGCAGCGCCACCCTGACCGGCGGTGCATTCAGGCTGGAAAAGGCGCCTTCACTGACGGTGGCAATCATTTCGGCTGCGGCGCCGAAGCTGTGCCAGCCGGTATCGGCAGCGACAAAACGCCCGGTGCGGCGCACCGATTCAAGCAGGCATTCCCGGTCCAGAGGTGCGATACTGCGCATATCGATCACTTCCGCCTCGATTCCGGCGGCAGATAGTTCTTCGGCGGCGCGCAAAGCCTCCAGCACCATCAGCGAGGTCGCGGCAATGGTGACATCGCGCCCATGGCGTCGGATCACGGCCTTGCCGATCTCAAGCGGTCGGAGGCGTTCCGGCACTTCGGATGTGCTGGCATGCAGCCAGCGATGTTCAAGCAGGATCACCGGATCATCATCCGCAATCGCCGCCAGCAGCAGCCCGCCCGCATCGGCGGCGGTGGCGGGCATCAGCACCTTCAGGCCGGGGAAATGGGCGAATGTCGCCTGCAGGCTCTGCGCATGCTGCGGCCCCTGCCCCCAGCCGCGCCCGATCACCATGCGCATGGTCAGCGGCAGCCCCCGCCGACCGCCGAACATATAGCGCCAGTTTCCGGCCTGATTGGCGATCTGTTCCATCGCTGTCAGGGCGAAATCGACCCGCTGATGGGTGATCAGCGGCCGCATTCCGGTCATGGCGGCGCCGATGCACATGCCGGTCACGGCATTTTCGGATACCGGCATGTCCAGAACCCGGCCGGGAAAGGCTTCAGCCAGTCCGATGGTGGTTCCGAATATTCCTTTCGGATCGGGCGCGCCCAGGCCGATGACGAAAACGGCAGGATCACGCGACAATGCTTCACGGGTCGCCTCGCGCAGCGCTTCGGCATAGCTGATGATGCGCCCGCTCATATCTCTTTTCCTCCGGGTGCGAAGACATCACGCATCATTGCCTGCCGCTTTGGCCAGGCGGCGGCGGCGGCGGCGGCGAAGGCGGCTTCGATTTCCCCATCGATGGCAGAAAGAAGCTCATCCTCGCGCCTGTCGTCCCATAATCCCTTCTCCTCCAGCCGCTGCCGGGCGCGTTGAAGGGGACAGCGGGCCTTCCATTTCCCGAATTCCTCCACCGTGCGGTAGCCGAGATCATTGTCATAATTGGGACCGCAATGCTCGCGCCAGCGATAGGTATCGAATTCCAGCAGCACCGGCCCGCCACCGCCGGTAATATGCGCCATGGCCCTGACCGCCAGCGCCTGCACCGCTTCCGCGTCATTGCCGTCACCATGATCATAGGCAACACCGTGCCCTTCGGTGATCTGCTGCAGGGAACGCTGCGGCGGCTGACGAACCTCAAGCGGTGAATACACCGAATATAGATTGTTCTCGCAGACCAGCAGCAGCGGCAGTTCATGCAGCGCCGCCAGATTCAGGGTTTCGGTGAAGGCGCCCGTTTCCGTTGCCCCGTCGCCGAAGAACACCGCAGAGACACGGTCCTGCCCCTGCATGCGTGCTGAAAAGGCCACGCCCGCGGCAATCGGAATGGTGCTGCCGACAATCGGCGCCGAGCCGAGAAAACCCGCCGCCTCATCCACCAGATGCATGGAACCGCCCTTGCCGCCGGCCACGCCGGTGACCTTGCCGTGAATTTCCGCGATCATGCCGGCCAGATCGCCGCCCTTTGCCA
>CAYXDL010000072.1:0-8428 GCA_964463775.1 uncultured Hyphomicrobiales bacterium | reverse complement strand
CCCCAGACCCCTCTCCAGCCAGAGGCCGATGCGGGCGTTCCGGCGCAATGCCGTGGTCAGCTTTTCTCCGCCTATTACCAGAACCGGCTCTATGAGTGCGGCAACAACAATGATCAGGGTTCCGTGCAGGAACAGCTGTGCCCAGACAGGGCCGGCCCCTTCGGTCACGAATTGCGGCAGAAAGGCGAGGAAGAACACCGCCACCTTGGGATTGAGCAGGGCCACCAGCACCCCCTGCCTGTATATGGGCAGGTATCGCGGAGTCGGCATGACCTCCTTGTCGGAAACGAAGCTGCCACCACCGGAAAGCAAGGCCGTAATGCCGAGCCAGATCAGATAGCCGGCACCGGCCCATTTGACAACGGAGAACACGGTTGCCGATGTTGCGAGAATGGCCGACAGGCCCAGCGCGGCCATCAGCACATGACCGAACGCGCCGGTCCAGATGCCGAACATGGCCGCAAACCCGGCCTGCCGCCCGCCACGAACCGTTTGCCCCAGAATAAAAGCGATATCAGGACCCGGCGACAGGTTCAGAAGCACGGCTGCCGTCAGGAAGCCGGCCCAATGCATCAGGGTGTAATCGAACATGGCTCTCCTTGCCCTCTGTCCTCATCGTTCCCGACAGTAGGGCGATCCTACAGCGCCCGCAATCCGCGGCTGAGATCGGCTTCGATATCCGCCGGATCCTCAAGCCCCACGGACAGGCGCAGAAGCCCGTCAGTGATGCCGAGATCGGCACGGGCCTCTTCCCCCAGGCTCTGATGTGTTGTCGTCGCCGGATGGGTGATCAGCGATTTCGCATCGCCCAGATTGTTGGAGATATCGATCATCTCAAGCGCATTGAGGAAGCGAAAGGCCGCTTCCTTTCCGCCTTTGATCTCAAAGGCCAGCATCGGCCCGCCACAGCCGTTCATCTGACGCATCGCCAGTTCATAGCCCGGATGGGCGGACAAGCCGGGATAGCGCACCTGCACCACCTCCTCACGGTTATCGAGGAAATCCGCCAGACGCGCGGCGCTGTCACAATGCGCCCGGACGCGGATCGCCAGTGTTTCCAGCCCCTTCAGCATCAGCCAGGCATTGAACGGGCTGATCGCCGGGCCTGTATGACGCAGCCAGGCATTGAGATGATCGTCATGAAAGGCACGGTCACAGAGGATGACGCCACCAAGCCCGCGGCCCTGCCCGTCAATATGCTTGGTGGCGGAATAGACAACGATATCCGCCCCCAGCGTCAGCGGCTGCTGCAGGATCGGGGTGGCGAAGACATTATCGACGATCAGCCGCGCCCCCACCCCATGCAGCAGATCGGCAATGGCGGCAATGTCCAGAATATCCAGCATCGGATTGGAAGGTGTCTCGATCAGGGCGCAGACCGTATTGGCGCGGATGGCCCTGCGCCACTGATCCGGATCGCAACCGTCGATCAGGGTTGTCTCCACCCCGAAACGCGGCAGGATTTCGTTCAGAATATAACGGCTGGAGCCGAACAGCGCCCTGGCGGCAACGACATGATCCCCGGCTTTTAGCTGACAGAGCAGCGCCGCATGGATCGCGGCCATGCCCGAAGCCGTCGCCCTTGCGGCCTCCGCCCCTTCGAGCTGCGCCATACGTTCCTCGAACATCGCCACCGTGGGATTGGAAAAACGCGAATAGATGAATCCGCCGTCATCGCCCAGAAAGCGCGCCTCAGCCTGTTCGGGGCTGTCATAGGCAAAGCCTGAGGTCATGAACAGCGCTTCGCTGGTTTCACCGAAACCGCTGCGTTGCGTGCCGCCACGCACCAGCCGTGTTGCCGTCGCCCGGAATTTCTGTCCGGACGGGGAATCCGCGCCGGCACCGTTTTCCTGCAAGCTGTCGTGATCTTTTATGGGGGTCGTCTTATCTGACATCCTATCGCCCTGCCTGAAGGCGGCCAGTTCCGCCATGAAATCCATAATCAGGCCGGGCTGGATTCCGGCCTTTTAGCGTCTTTTTTAGCGTGGTCGCAAGCCGGCCGGCCCAAATCACCACGGACCCGGCGCTTGTAACAGCCATGGGCGACACAATCAAGCCGGGAAGGAAATCCTATCCCCCGCCGCCAACGCCATAGGCGGCACCAGTACCGGGTGTGCGGGCGCTCAGGGTGATGCTCCGCCCGCCGGCGGCGCGGGCATCATCGGGATCATGGGTAACCAGCAGGGTCGGGATGGCGGCCTTGCGGGCATGATCAAAAACGAATCGCCGGATACGGTCGCGCAAGGCAACATCGAGCTTGGCAAAAGGTTCATCCAGCAGCAGGGCACGCGGTGCCGAAAGCAGCGTGCGCATCAGCGCCACCCGCGCCTTCTGTCCGCCGGAAAGCGTTGCCGGATCACGATCGGAAAACCCGGCCATCCCGGCATCGCTCAATGCCTTCTCCACCTGCCGGCGGCGCTGTTCCCGTTTCAGACCGGGCGGCAGGGCAAAGGCCAGATTTTCCCCCACCGACATGTGCGGAAACAGCAATGCATCCTGAAACAGGATACCGATATGCCGGTTTTCCGGCGCGATCGCGCGCAGATCCCTCCCGTCAAGACGGGCATGCCCCGTTACCGTGAAGGTCGGATCCAGCCCGCCGCACAGAAAGGCCAGAAGCGAGGATTTCCCGCTGCCGCTCGGCCCCATCAGGGTAACGATCTCACCCGCCGCTACTTTCACGCTCAGCGGCCCCAGCAAGGGCCGGCCATCAAGCAGCAGGCAGATATCCTCCAGTTCCAGCATGCGATCCTCACTCCCCGCTTGTCTCACCGGCTGATCTGCATGGCACGGCGGCGGCGATACAACACCGCCGGCACGATCTGCGCCAGGGCAAAGACGATAAAGGGCAGCACCGCCTGCAGGAGCGCATAGACACCAATCGTGCGGCGGTTGCCGCCCGCGGACAGGCTGACCGCCTCCGTCGTCAGGGTCGGCACCCGCCCGGCGCCTGCAAAAACGGTGGCCAGATACTGCCCCATGCTGACAGCGAAACCAACGGCAAGGGCAATCAGCACCGGGCGCAGCATCATCGGCAGGCGGATGCGCCAGAACACCCGCCAGGGCGGGGCGCCCAATGTCGCCGCCGTCAGGCTGTAGCGCCGGTCCTGACGGCGCCAGGCTTCAGCCAGGGAGAGAAAGACATAAGGCAGCACGAAAACCAGATGCATCCAGATCACCGCCGCCCAGCTGCCATCGAGGGCCAGCAGAACGAACAGCACCTGCGCCCCGAAGAGAAAGGCGATCTGCGGCACCAGCAATGGCAGGTAGAGAACATACAACCCGTTATAGCCGCCCCGGCGCGGATGACGGAACTCATATTCCAGACAGGCGATGGTCAGTATGGTGGCGATCAGGGCCGTGATCAGGCCGATCCCGACACTGTTGAGGAACACCCAGTTCCCGGCATTGCCGTAGCGTATCCAGGCATCCGCTGTCCAGCGCGCGGGAAGCAGATCGGGAAACCGCCAGCTTCGGGCAAAGGACCACATGGCCATGGACAGGAACCCGCCCATCGCCAGTACAGTGCTGGCCAGCACGGCCGCCGCACTCAGCCAGCGTACCGGCTTTTCGGCAAAACGGCGGCGGCCGGAGGCAATCCACCAGCGCCCGGCCCGGGCCAGCAGCCGTTCCATGCCCAGCCACAGCAACACCGCCATGGCCGAAAGAGCGAACTGCAGCAGCGCCCCGGCGGATGCCATGAAGCGCATGGAAAGATCGGGATCCGAAAACCAGCTCATGACCATGACCGAAAGGGTCGGCGGGCGTGTCGGCCCCAGAATGAGGCTGACATCAACCACCGAGGTCGAAAACACCAGAACCGCCAGAACCGGCAGGCGCAGATGGGAATAAAGGCCCGGCAACACCCCCTTCAGCCAGGCCGCGGCGGGTGCATATCCCAGGGAACGGGCAACAACACGCAGATGTACCGCCGGCACATGGTTAAGGGCAGCCAGCATCATCAGAAACAGATAGGGAATTTCCTTGACCACCAGCGCCGCCGTCAGGCTGATCCCCCAGCCGTCCTGAACGCTCAGCAGATCCGGCGGACGCTGCCAGCCCGTCAGCCAGGGGGAAATGATGCGGAACAACCAGCCGCTGGGGCTGAGCAGAAACAGCATGCCCAATGCCACGGTGACATGAGGGACCGAAAGCAATGGCGAGAGCAGACGCTGAAACCGGCGGAAGGCCGGCTGCCCGTGCCATGCGGCGGTGAAGAGAATGACGGTTGTGATACTGATGGCCGTGGCGGCCAGACCGCTGAAAAGCGACAGCTCCGCCGCCCGCCACACACCCGGCCAATGCACCAGCCGCCGCCAGGGCGCCAGGCCGATTTCCTCACCCCCCAGCACCGGCAGGTAACCGAAGGCCGGCAGCACCGTTCCCAGCAACCCCGCGGCAATGGGAAACAGCAGCAACAACAGGGTCAGGCGCGGCGCCCAGCGCAGCGGAAAACTGCTTTTGCCCTCAGCCATGGCCGCGCCGGCGGCCGGCCCCGCACCGCGCCACGGCGCCGGTCAACCGCTCTGACCGTAACGACGCTGCCATTCGGCCTCCAGCCGGGTCATCCAGCTGGGATGGGGTTCGGGCAGCACTGCGCCGAGTTCGGCAGGTGAGAGGGTGGCCACACCCCGGGGCAATGCATCGAACAGGGCCCGGGCCTCGGGCGGCAGTTTGTCCATGGCCAGCACCGTGCTGTCACCCCAGTAGCGGGCATCCTGCTTGCGGGCCTGTGCCTCCGGCGACATCAGGAAATTGGCGACGACCATCGCCCCTTCGCGCGCAGAGGCGTTGAAGGGAATGGCCACGAAATGGGTATTGCCGATGGTGCCCCCTTCCAGCACGAAGGTGCGCACGGTTTCGGGCAGTTCGCCCTTCTCGATGGCGTTGGAGGCATCAGCCGGATGAAAGGACAGGGCGATATCCACTTCCCCGTCACCGAGAAGCTGTTTCAGGGCCGGGCCGTTCTTGGGCAGAACCGCGCCCTTGCGCCACATCAGCGGGTGCAGGGCATCGAGATAAGGCCACAGCGGCGCCGTCACCCGGGCGAAATCGGCATCATCCCCCACAGGCCGCTGCAGGGCGGCGCGATCCTCCGTCAGTTCGATCAGTGCCTGTTTGAGAAAGGTCGACCCCAGAAAATCCGGTGGCTGCGGATAGGTGAAACGCCCCGGGTTGCGCCGGGCCCATTCCAGCAGTGCCGGGATGGAGCGGGGCGGCGTACTGATCGCGGCGGTATCGTACATGAACAGGAACTGCGCCATCCCCCAGGGGGCCTCCAGCCCGTCGGTCGGCACGGTGAAATCGTTGCGGGTCGTCGGCTTGTTTTCAACATCAACATATCTGAAATTGGGCAGGGATTCGGCAAAGGGGCCGAAAAGCAGGCCCTTTTCCTTCATCGATGCAAAATTCTCCCCGTTGATCCAGATAAGATCGATGGAACCACCCGAGGTTTTCCCCGCCGCCTTTTCGGCAATGACGCGGGCGACGGCATCGGCCGTATCCGTCAGCTTGACATGGCGCAGGGTCACACCGAAACGCGCCTTCACCTGCTCTCCGACCCAGGCAATATAATCATTGATGGTTTCCGACCCGCCCCAGGCATTCCAGTAAACGGTCTGCCCCCTGGCCGCCGCCCTGACCTTTTCCCAACCCAGAGTTTCCGCGGCATTCGCCCGCGGGAATGCAAGCAAAACCGATAAAGACAAAGCCGAAAACAAAACCGACAATACCGAACGCATCACCTCTCCTCCCTGATCCGGCCACGAGGAAAACGCCGTGGCTGATGAGCTGTTTCTTACGCGCAGCGGCAGCTTTTTGCCAGCGCCGGAGTGCCGCTGTCACATGGTTTTGATCATCATGCCGCCGTTTCGGCCCATCGGGCCAGCGGCCGGCCCGCCACCCAGTCGCGGCAGCGTTCCATCACCGCCGGGCACAGATAGTGATCGACCCTTTCACGGACATGAGCGATCAGTGCGGCTTCGCTGTTATCCCGCGACCAGTCCTCCCCATCGCCTCCGGAGCGGCGGCTTCTGCCGCTCAACACCCGCCATTTGGCACACCAGGTTACCGACCACAGCCACATCAATGCCCTGAGCGGCAACAGCAGCGGCCGCCATGCCGCCGCCAGGTCGGGCGGCACGCGCTCCTGCCAGCGGCGATAGAAATCCACCACGCCCCCGTCATCCAGATCCCCGCGAACATACATATCCCAGCTTGTGGAGGTATAAAGGCTGGCATGGGCCAGATCCAGCGGCGGCGCGCCATAGCGGGCTTTCTCCAGATCGACCAGCATCGCCCGCCCATCATCCGCGCGAAGCAGAAAATTGCCGGGATGGGCATCGAAGGCCACCAGACAGGAAGGAGCGCCTTCATGCCGGCGGAGGACACCGCGCACCATGGCGAATGTGGCCTCGACCTGCTCCAGCGCCGCCGGTGCGAGCCCCGCCCGAGACAGATGGACGGCCTGCTCCTCAACCTCTGCCAATATGGCACAGGCGGGATCGGCCGGATCCAACAAGGGGGGTCGGGCCGTGCGCAGAGGCACCGGCAGGGCATGAATGGCCGCCAGCGCCGCGGCCAATGCCGGCATATCGCCCGGCAGGCATGGCGGGCGCCCCTCGATATAATCGACAATCAGCCCGCCGCGGGGCAAATGAAGCGAAGGCGACAGAACGCCATGCAGCGCCGGGCTGTGCCCTGCCGGCGCCGCCCGGGCGAAGCAGGCCTGCTGATAATGCAGGTTATCGGCCGCGCTCAGCTTCATCTGGCTCTGTTTCGGAAGGCGGGCCAGCAGGCCACCATCGCCCAGACGGAAATGGGCATGGGCCAGCCCGGTATCCGCCAGAGGAATGATCTTCTCTGCGGCAAGGGCGGAAAAACCGGCGCTCTCACGAAGCGCCGCCCGTAAGGAAATCACCGTTTCATCCTGCATGGCCTTCAGGATAGGACGCCGCCGCACCCGGGCAAGGGCGGACCTGCTCATTTCATCGTGACCGGAGATGCGGATGAAGCTTGATCGGCGGCGAAAAGCGGATTACATATGCCGCTGAGGCGGGTGTAGCTCAATGGTAGAGCAGAAGCTTCCCAAGCTTAAGACGAGGGTTCGATTCCCTTCACCCGCTCCATTTCCCCTTCTCGTTTTTCTTACCCTCCCGTTTGTCCTGAAACCATAAACCTGACTTGCCCGGGTCATGAAAAAGGCCCCGCAATGAATTGCGGAGCCTCTGAAGCTTTGTCGTGTAATGCGGCGTCAGGCCCGCTTGCGCCGGCGCAGCCCGAGACCGAGCAGTCCGATACCGAACAACGCCAGGCTGGCAGGTTCCGGCACCGCCGTGCTGCCCCAGGCACCGGTTTGGGCAGAACCGGAATCAAGCGGAAAGTCGGCTCCGATAGCCCAGGAACCGTCAAGCGATGTCCGGAAGAACAGCGGCACTTCATAGTTATCACTGAAGAATAATATGGCGAAATCCGATGTCCCGTTACCGCCGGCCGGCAGCCCGCCGGAAACAGAAAGTATATTGTCGGGATCGGAAAAACCAACCGGACTGTCAAAAATGATACTGGTCGGCGCCGGGTTGTAAGTAAAGGATATGATGTCCTCTGCACTGATATCGGTGCCTGCAACATAACTTCCGAATGTTTCAAGAACGGCCGTGCCAACGCTGGGCTCGGGCACACAGTCCTGGTCATTGCAAAGACCGGTAAACGTGAAGGTCTGGGTCGCTATTGCAATCGCCTGGGCATTGAATGCCGGCAGCGACAACAGCGCCGCGATGATCAG
The DNA here is from genome assembly GCA_964463775.1 of uncultured Hyphomicrobiales bacterium. Classification (GTDB taxonomy): domain Bacteria; phylum Pseudomonadota; class Alphaproteobacteria; order Minwuiales; family Minwuiaceae; genus JALXAG01. The sequence goes on along the minus strand of CAYXDL010000072.1, from coordinate 645 downwards.
AGCACTCAGTTTGTTCACCATGGCACGCATACTCCTTATCGTTCTGAATGATTATGTACCGGCGCTGTCGTTCAGGCCCGGCCATGGGCATGTCTCTCCGCCTTTCCCAAGCAAAAGCAAATAATATGCCAGGAAGGGCCGTCCTATAGTTAACAATGACTTAACGACAATATCCGGAAAAAAACGGATAAGTCGGGCATATAACTGTAAAAAAAACCGACACCCGGAACCGGATCATGGCTGGCAATGACAAGAGGTTTTCCCGGGCGACGGTTCAGTCGTAGAGATGGCAGGAAACGGCGACACCACTGTCCAGAGACCGCAGTTTGGGAATGCCGTGCCTGCAGCGATCGAAGGCCTTCGGACAGCGCGGATTGAACGGACATCCGGGCGGCGGTGCGATCGGCGAGGGCATCTCGCCTTTCAGGATGATCCGTTCGGAAACATGATCGGGATCGGCCACCGGCGTTGCCGACAGCAGCGCCTGGGTATAGGGATGGGCCGGCGCCGAAAAAACGGCATCGGCCGGGCCATGTTCGACCGGACGGCCAAGATACATCACCATCACCTCATCGGCGATGTAGCGTACCACTGACAGATCATGACTGATGAACAGATAGGCCAGATTGAGCCTTTCCTGAAGAT
>CAYXDL010000071.1:0-8580 GCA_964463775.1 uncultured Hyphomicrobiales bacterium | reverse complement strand
GGACAGCCCGGCCTGCATTACCGTATCATCAACCGGTTGCGCATCTTCAAACGCTGGCTCGATCAGTACAACCCGGTGACCCGTTCGCACAGAAACGTCGCCCATCACTACGACCTGTCGGACAAGCTGTATGAGCTGTTCCTCGATCAGGACAGGCAATATTCCTGTGCCTATTACACGCACAAGGATGCCAGCCTCGAAGAAGCACAACAGGCGAAGAAGGACATGATCGCCCGAAAGCTGCTGCTGAAACCGGGCATGAAGGTGCTGGATATCGGCTGCGGCTGGGGCGGCATGGCCCAGCACCTGGCCGACCATTACGAGGCGCAGGTGCAGGGCATCACCCTGTCACGCGACCAGCTTGCCTATGCGCAGAAACGGCGTGCAGAAAAGGGATCGATCTCTTACAGCCTGACCGATTACCGCCATGTATCGGGGAAATTCGACCGTATCGTTTCCGTCGGCATGTTCGAACATGTCGGTGTCCCTCATTTCCGCGAGTATTTCGACAAGGTCAAATCCCTGCTGAACGATGACGGCGTCGCCCTGCTGCACACCATCGGCCGGGCTGATGGTCCCGGCGCAACCAATCCGTGGATTCAGAAATACATCTTCCCGGGCGGCTATGTCCCGGCACTGTCGGAGATCCTGCCCGCCATCGAACAGGCTGGTCTGGTGATTACCGATATCGAAGTCTGGCGCCTGCATTATGCCGAAACCCTGCGCGCCTGGCGGCGGCGTTTCCTCGCCAACCGCCATGTGGTCGACGCCGAATGGGGTGAGGAGTTCCGCCGCATGTGGCTGTTCTACCTGATTTCGAGCGAAATCACCTTCCGTTACAACGGCCATGTCGTCTTCCAGATCCAGTTGGCCAAATCACAGGACGCGGTGCCCCTGACCCGCGATTACCTGTATCGGGATGACAAAACCCCCGCCGCGGGAACAGGGCGGGACACACTCGGAAACAGGGCATAGGGGGCGCCTCCCTTACCGGAGACCCTGTGTGAGGAAATCACACGTGAAAAAGGCGGCCCCTTGCCGGGCCGCCTTTTCCGTGGATCCTCCGTGAATCCGTCTCAGCGGTGATTATTTCGGCATCTCGCCCTGCACGCCTTCGACATACCAGTTCATGCCAAGCAGCTCACCATCGGGAATGGTCTTGCCGGCGGGCACCACTTCCTTGCCGGACTGATCGCGGATCGGTCCCTGGAAAGGATGCAGCGTACCGGCAATGATCGCCTTGCGTGCCGCCTCGGCCTCGGCCACCACATCGGCGGGAATGGCCTTGTTATAGGGCGCCAGCGCCAGCATGCCCGCGGCCATGCCACCCCAGGTGTCCTCGGACTTCCAGGTGCCGTCCAGCACCGCCTTGGCCCGCTCGGTATAATAGCCGCCCCAGATATCGAGAATGGCCGTCAGCTGCGCATCAGGGCCGAAACGCGACATGTCGGAAGCCTGACCGACGGCATAGACACCGCGTTCCTGGGCAATCTGCATGGGCGCCGGGCTGTCGGTATGCTGCATGATGACATCGGCACCCTGATCGATCAGCGCCTTGGCCGCATCACCCTCCTTGCCGGGATCGAACCAACTGTTCACCCAGACCACCTTGACCACCGCCTTCGGATTGACCTTGCGCAGCGCCAGGGTGAAGGAATTGATGCCACGGACCACCTCCGGAATGGGGAAGGAACCGATATAGCCGATAATGTTGGACTTGGTCATCCGCCCGGCCAGAATGCCGGCCACATAGCGCCCCTCATAGAAGCGGGCGGCATAGGTGGAAACGTTCTTGGCCCGCTTGTAGCCGGTGGCGTGTTCGAACTTCACGTTCGGAAAGCGCTTGGCCACCTTCAGCGTCGGATTCATGAAACCGAAGCTGGTGGTGAAAATCAGCTTGTTGCCGCTGGCGGCAAGCTGGCGGATCACCCGTTCGGCATCCGCGCCTTCCTTGACGCTTTCGACATAGGTGGTCTTTACCTTGTCGCCCAGCGCCTTCTCGATCGCCTTGCGGCCCTGATCATGCTGATAGGTCCAGCCCATATCACCGACCGGCCCGACATAGACGAAACCGATCTTCAGCGGTTCCTCCGCCATGGCCGGCGCGGCCATCAGCGCCGTGGCGGCGATCACGCCCCCCAGCCATTTTCTCAACATCCCTTTCCCCATCGGATACCTCCTTGATTGATGAATTGAATCCGTTGCTCTCTTCCCGATCCTTCGCCAGAAGCTACACATTCTTTGCCCCGAGGTCACGCAAGTCTTGCCCGGGCGCTCATGCGCTGGGGTGAAACACCTTGCCCAGACAGGCCGGCGCATTGAGACGGATGCGCAACTGATCGCGCGATATCAGCACCAACACGATGACGGTCGCCAGATAAGGCAGCATCGACAGGAACTGCGAGGGAATGGCGACCCCCAGCCCCTGAATGTGAAGCTGACCAATGGTAACCGCCCCGAACAGATAGGCCCCAAGCAGCAACCGTCCGGGCTTCCAGGTGGAAAACACCACCAGCGCCAGGGCGATCCAGCCCCGGCCGGCCGTCATGTTTTCGGTCCATAACGGTGTATAGGCCAGGGTCAGATAGGCCCCGGCCAGGCCGCTGGTCATGCCGCCGAAAACAACCGCCATGTAACGGATCGGAATGACGCCGTAACCGATGGCATGGGCGGAATCATGCGATTCGCCCACTGCCCGCAGAATGAGCCCGGGGCGGGTCCTGAACAGAAACCAGCTTACCGCTGCTGTCAGGGCAAGGGACATGTAGACCATGATGTCGTACTGAAACAGCAACCCGCCGATAAAGGGAATATCGCTCAGCAGCGGAATGTAAATGCCGGAGAGACCCGTTGCCGGTGTGCCGACATAGCCCTGCCCGATCAGGGCCGACAGGCCGACACCGAACAGGGTGAGCGCCAGGCCCGTTGCCACCTGGTTGGCCAGCAGGCTCAGGGTCAGAATGCCGAACAGCAGCGCCATGGCGCCACCGGCGGCAATGGCCGCGAGGATACCGAGATAGGGGTTGCCGGTACCGGTGGATACGGCGAAGGCGCTGACGGCGCCGACCAGCATCATCCCCTCAACACCCAGATTGAGCACGCCGGATTTCTCCACCACCAGCTCACCGATGGCCGCGAACAGCAGCGGCGTCGATGCGGTGACGATGGTGGCGAAAATGGCAATGATGGTTGAACTGTCCATTTCACTGTCCCTCCCCGGCCGGATGGCGACCGGGCCAGTTGATGCGGATGCGGTAGTTGATCAGCACGTCGACCGCCAGCAGGAAAAACAGGATCATGCCCTGAAACACGCCGGTGATCGCCAGCGGCAGGTTCATGTCGATCTGTGCCACCTCGCCCCCCAGATAGGTCAGGGCCATCAGCAGCGCCGCAATCATGATTCCCAGCGGATGCAGCCGCCCGAGAAAGGCGACGATGATGGCGGTAAACCCATAGCCGGGAGAGATCGTCGGCAGAAGCTGGCCAATGGGGCCCGATACCTCGATCATGCCCGCCAGCCCCGCCAGCGCCCCGCTGAGCAGCAGGGTCAGCCAGATGATCTTCTTCTGACTGAACCCGGCATAATCGGCGGCCATGGGGCTCAGCCCGATGACACGCACCTGAAACCCGACCAATGTACGCGAGATGAACACCCATCCCGCCACGACCGCCAGCAGGGCGAAAACCGCGCCCAGATGCAGCCGTGTGCCCTCCAGTATCACCGGCAACACCGCACTGTCGGAGAAAATCCGCGATTCGGGAAAATTCAGCCCGTCCGGATCCCGCCAGGGGCCATGAACCAGATAGGACAGAATCAGGATCGCCACATAGGTCAGCATCAGACTGGTCAGGATCTCATTGGCGTTGAAACGGACCCTGAGATAGGCCGGTATCGCGGCCCAGAGCAGGCCTCCAAGCAATCCCGCCACGATCATCAACGGCAGAATGAACGGGCTGTCGACCTCATAGAAGGCCAGGGCGATCCCGCCGGCGAAGATGGCACCGATGGTCAGTTGCCCCTCAGCGCCGATATTCCAGACATTGGCGCGAAAACCGATGGCCAGCCCGACGCCGATCAGCGCCAGTGGCGTTGCCTTGACCAGCAGTTCCGACACGCCATAGGCGGAGGATACCGGTTTGATGAAATAGGCCTCCAGCGCCTGCAGCGGCGGATAGCCAAGCCATGCGAACATGATCGTTCCGGCAATCAGGGTCAGTACGATCGCCAGCACCGGGGTCAGATACACCATGGGTCTGGAGCGCTGGCCGCGCGCTTCGAGCTTAAGCAACATAATGCCCGTCCCCCTCCTGCTGCGTCCCGTTTTCCTCATGCAGGCCGCCCATCAGCAGCCCCAGCTCCTCGGCCGTCGTCTCGCGGGCGGGGCGGGGGCGGGATACCCGGCCATTGGAAATCACCGCGATGCGGTCACAAACCTCGAATAACTCATCCAGATCCTCGCTGACCACCAGCACCGCCGCGCCGCTGTCACGCAGGGCGATCAGGGCACGATGGATTTCCGTTGCCGCACCGACATCGACCCCCCAGGTCGGATATGCCGCCACCAGCACCCCGGGCTGCTGCAGGATTTCCCTGCCGATGATGAATTTCTGAAGATTGCCGCCCGACAGGCTGCGCGCCTCGGCCTCGACGCCGGGGGTCATGACCCTGAACTTTGCAATGATCTCGGCCGCCCTGTCGCGGATCGCGGCCATCTTCAGAAATCCCTTCCCCACCAGCCCCTTGCCATATCCGGTCAGCAGGGTGTTTTCGGCCAGGGTCATCTCCGGCACGGCGCCGCGGCCCAACCGCTCCTCGGGCACGAAACCCAACCCCCGTTCCCGCCGCTGGCCGGGTTCCAGCTGGCTGATATCCTCGCCCATCAGGCGGATGCTCTTGGGCTGGGCATGACGGGTCTCACCGCTGATGGCCCGCAGCAATTCCTTCTGGCCATTGCCCGCCACCCCGGCAAGACCCAGAATCTCGCCACCGCGAATGCTCAGATGCACATCCTTCAGATCGGTGCCGAAGGGTTCATCGCTCTGCAGGTTCAGCCCCGCTATCGCCAACCGTTCCTCGCCGCCGACCTTAAGAAGCGAGCGTTCGCAGACCGGCAGTTCGCTGCCGATCATCATTTCGGCCAGTTCTTTTTCACTGGCGCGGCGCGGATCGCATTCGGCACTGACCCGCCCGGCCCGCAGCACAGTCGCCCATTCACACAGTCCCCTGATCTCTTCCAGCTTGTGGCTGATATAGAGAATGCTGCATCCCTCACCCGCCAGCCGGCGCAGGGTTTCAAACAGTTTCTCCGTCTCCTGCGGGGTCAGCACCGAGGTCGGCTCGTCCATGATCAGCAGCCGCGGATCCTGCAGCAGGCAGCGGACGATTTCGACCCTCTGACGCTCACTGACCGAGAGGGTATGCACCCGCCGGTCCGGATCCAGCGGCAGGCCATAGCGTTCGGAAACATCCCTGATCCGTTCCTTCAGCCCCGCGCGGGCCTCGGCACTGTCGAGCACCAGCGAGATGTTTTCGGCAATCGTCAGAGTATCGAACAGGGAAAAATGCTGAAACACCATGCCGATACCCAGCTTGCGCGCCTGTGCGGGATTATGGATTTCGACCTTCTCGCCTTCCCAGAACATTTCACCGCTATCGGCGGCGACAACGCCATAAATCGTCTTGACCAGCGTGCTTTTCCCGGCGCCGTTTTCCCCGAGCAGGGCATGCACCTCGCCCGGGGCGATGCTGAGATCGATATGATCATTGGCCAGACAGCCCGGATAGGATTTGGTGATGCCATGAAGGCTGAGGCGCGCCGTTCCCCGCGCCGGGCGGGTCTGCCCTTCTGGCTGCTCGTTCCCTGAATTCATCTCGCCTCCCCCGTACCGCCCCTCCGGCCGGTGCTGGTTGTCAGTATTCTATCTTGTCTTCCTTTTTGGCCCATTCGGCAAAAACCTTCAGGGCTTCCCGTTCCAGCATGCGCATGCTCGGCAGGCTGCGCTCCTCTGCCGGTTTGGGGATTTCGTCATAAATGAAAGCATCGTCAAAGCCAATATCTGCCGCATCCTCGCGGCTGTTGGCATAATACATCCGATCCAGCCGCGCCCAATAGATCGCCCCCAGACACATGGGGCAGGGTTCGCAGCTGGTATAGATTTCGCATCCGGCCAGGCTGAAATCGTCCAGCCTGCGGCAGGCATCGCGGATGGCCACCACCTCGGCATGCGCCGTCGGATCCTTGGCCGATGTCACCATGTTGAACCCTTCGGCAATGATTTCGCCATCACGCACGATCACGGCACCGAAAGGACCGCCGCGGCCCTCGCGCATCATCTGCCGTGACAGTTCAATGGCCCGACGCATGAAGCGCGGATCGCCGTTCTGTGTCATCTTCATTCTCCCCCCGCCCGGCGGCTTGGAACCGCGTATGTGTCCCTTGCCATGTTTTCATCCCTGCCTTCACGCAGCATCTGCAGTTGCGCCACCGTCGCCAAGGCAATCTCTGCCGGGCTGCGGCCTGAAATCCCGTCAATGCCTATAGGGCAGGTCAGCCGCGCCATATCGGACGGAGCAATGCCCTTGCGGAGGAAGTGACGTTCGAAACTGGCGCGTTTGCTGCGCGATCCGATCAGGCCCAGATAGGTGAAATCGCCGCGCCGCAACACCGCCTCGCAGATTGCCAGATCAATGGCATGCGAATGGGTCATTACCAGAAAACAGGCGCCCGGTGATGCCTCTCCCACCAGCAGTTCAGGACGTCGCGGGCGGTGCAGAACGACATTCGCGCCGACGGTATCAGGAAAGATATCCTCGCGCTGATCGGCCCAGTGCAGCCGCCAGCCCATGGCCGATACCATCTGCGCGACCTTGCGGCCCACATGCCCCGCTCCGAACAGCCACAGGATAAAACGCTCTGTGCGGATGTCCTCCTCCAGCACATCGCCCTGCCGGTGCAGGTGAATGCCGGGCAACTGCACCCCCTCCGCATCCGCTGCGAAAATCCGGCGCCGGCCCGTATTCATCTCCGTCCGCATCCGGGCCGCGCCGTCCCTCTCCAGCCGGGCGAGCAGTTCCCCCACCCAGCTCTCATGGGCGTCAGCACCGACAAGATCCAGAAAAACGGTGACGGCACCGCCGCAGCACTGGCCAAGATCCGGCCCCAACGGATAGTGGCGATGCAGCACCGATGCCTCCTGCCCCGCCAGCATGGCGCGGGCGGCGGCAATCACTTCCTGTTCCAGGCGTCCGCCGCCAATGGTGTCATAAGCCGCATCCGCCGTCACCAGCATCCGCGCCCCGGCCCTGCAGGGGCTGGACCCACGCGCATCGATCACGGTTGCCATCACCACCGGCCGGCGGCCCTCATGCTCCCGGCGCAATGCGTCCAGCCAGCGCATCAGTCCCCATCTCCGGCATGCAGCGCCATCAGGATCCGTTCCGGCGTGGCCGGGGCATCCAGCAGCGGTGCCTGCGGATCGGCGGCGGCAATGGCATCGTTCAGGGCCGAAAGCACGGAAATCGCCAGCATCAGCGGCGGCTCCCCGACGGCCTTGGAACGATGAATGGCGTTCTCGGCATTCTCGTTGTCTTTCAGTAATTCGATATTCAGAATCTCCGGCCGGTCGGCACAGGCGGGGATTTTGTATGTCGAGGGGGCATGGGTCAACAGCCGCCCGTCATCGGCGAAGCACAGTTCCTCCGTCGTCAGCCAGCCCATGCCCTGAATGAAGCCGCCCTCGATCTGGCCGCGATCCAGCGCCGGATTCAGCGAGCGGCCGACATCATGCAGGATGTCGACACGGCGCACCCGGTTCTCGCCGGTCAGAACGTCAATCTCCACCTCACTGACAGCGGCGCCATAGGCAAAATAGTAGAATGGCCGCCCCCTGGCCGTTTTGCGGTCGTAATGGATTTTCGGCGTGCGGTAAAACCCCGTTGCCGAAAGGGAGACACGGGCAAAATAGGCAAGGCGCGCCAATTCATCGAAACTGACCGAATGATTGCCGGCCACCACCCGGTTGGGCAGAAACCGCACCTGTTCCGGCGAACAGGCGAAATGACGGGCAGCGAAATCGATCAGCCGGCCCTTGATCTTGCGTGCGGCATTCTGCGCCGCCTTGCCGTTGAGATCACTGCCTGAGGAGGCGGCGGTTGCCGATGTGTTCGGCACCTTTCCCGTGTTGGTGGCGGTGATGCGGATGCGGCCGATATCGACCTGCAGTTCCTCGGCAACCACCTGGGCAACCTTGGTGTTCAGCCCCTGCCCCATCTCGGTGCCGCCGTGATTGAGATGCAGGCTGCCATCGGCATAAAGATGCAGCAGCGCCCCGGCCTGATTCAGATGAGTGGTGGTGAAGGAGATGCCGAATTTGACCGGTGTCAGTGCCAGCCCCCGCTTGATCAGCGGTGATGAGGCATTGAATGCGGCAATTTCCTTTCGCCTGCGCTCATATCCGGCGCGTTCACTCAGTTCATCAACAATGCGCTGAATGATGTTATCGCTGACGCGCATACCATAAGGGGTGATATTGCGGCTGTTGCGGCCATAGAAATTGCGTCGCCTGACCACCAGGGGATCG
>CAYXDL010000070.1:0-8620 GCA_964463775.1 uncultured Hyphomicrobiales bacterium | reverse complement strand
CGGGCGAAGGCGGCGCCACAGCGACGGCATCAGCGGCAAGGGCAGCAGAATGGCCGGCAACAGGACAATATAGAACCACCACGGGCGGGCATGGGCAAAGGCCTTGACCGCGCGCCCCGCTGTCTGCCCCCACAGAATGGCATTGGCATATGCCTCGCCCCCGGCGGCAGCAGCGGGCAGTGCCCAGGCCAAGGCGATGACGGCACCGCCCAGAACACCGCCCAGCAGGCCGAGATACCAGCGCCCCCAGCCATTGCGCGGCCTGTCCATCCACAAGGGGGCGAACAGCGGCACCGGCAGCATGTGCAGCAGGGCCACCGGCCCCTTGGCCAGAACGGCCAGCCCCAGCGCCAGGGCAAACAACAGCCAGTAACGCGCCAGCCCGCGCCGCCAGATCAAGGCAACGGCATACAGCCCCAGTACGACGAAGAAGGCCAGCATGGCATCGAACATCGCCAGGCTCGCAAAGACCGTGTAGATGGCCATACCGGTCAGCACCAGCGGCGCATTGGCGGCAACGGCGCGTTCCTCCGGCCACAGCAGGCGGGCCATGGGCACCAGCAGGATCATGGTGGCAAAGGCATAAAGCGGCGGTATCGCCCGCGCCAGCGCTTCACTGACACCGAACAGCGCCCAGGCGGCATTGATCGACCAGAACAGCAGGGGCGGTTTATGGGAATAGGCCTCGCCATTCTTGAAGGGAACCAGCCAGTTGCCGTTCTGGTGCATCTCCCAGGCCACGGTCAGATAGCGGGTCTCATCGATCGGCAGCAAGGGCCTGGTATAAATGCCTACGGCGACCATGACGGCGAAAAGCGCCAGCGCCAGCAGCAGGTTCAGCCGGGCATCCGCCCCGTTCTGCAATTTCATGATGCCGCCCTTTCACGTGCTTCCCGGCGCAGCAGATGCAGGTTGCGCAAATAAATGAACAAACCGGCCCCCTGCCCGACGATAAACACCGGATCCTGCCGCCAGATGGCATAACTCAGCAGGATGCTGCCGCCAAGAATGCTGAAATACCAGAAGGCATTCGGCATGACGCTGCGCCGGGCCTTCTCACTGGCCAGCCATTGCACAAGGAACCGCGCCGAAAACATGGCCTGTCCGGCAAACCCCACGATCAGCCAGAAATTCGCACCTGAGAAATCAATTGTCATCACCGGCCCCCTCCGCGTCATGCTCAAAAGCAGGGACCGAGGCACCACGCGCCCGGCGCTTCAGCCACAGCACCCCGCAGATATCGACAATGCCGACCCAGAGCCGGTTCATCACACCGTATTTCGATGTACCGCCACCGCGCGGGCGGTGGTTGACCTTTTCGGTCACCACGCGCATGCCCTGACGCTGCACCAATGCGGGAAGAAAACGATGCTGATGATCGAAATAAGGCAGATCCAGATACAGATCCCGGGGAAAGAGCTTCAGACCGCATCCGGTATCCATCACCCCGTCATTCAGCAGGGAGGACCGCACCCCATTGGCGATGCGCGAGGAGAGGCGGCGCAGGGCATTGTCCTGTCGCTTGCGCCGTTCGCCCGCGATCATGCCGACATCCTGCCCGTCGAGACTGCGGTAGCGGCGCAGCAGGGCCGGAATGTCGGCCGGATCGTTCTGTCCGTCACCATCGAGCGTGGCAATCAGCGCCGCGCGGGCGGCATGAATACCGGTGCGGATCGCCCCGCTCTGCCCGGCACGGTGTTCATGGCGGATAATGCGCAAGCGCGGCTCCTGCTGCCTGAAGGCCGCGAGACGGGGCACCGTTTCATCATCGGAACCATCATCGACGAAGATGATCTCGAAGGGGGCGACCCCCTCCAGCGCCGCGACAATCTCACGGGCAAGGGGAACAACGTTTTCCTGTTCATTCAGTGCCGGAACGACGACGGCGATTTCAGGGGCAGGTTCCGGGGACGGATTTTTTCCGGCGGTTATGCGGGATGCAACGGTATCGGGCGACATGCTTCTCCTCCATCAGGCGGCGCAGCATAGCAGCCCATGCTGACGCCAAACTGACAGGAAGAAAATAACAAGCGCAATGCCGCTACAGCGAACCGCCGCCGGAAGTTACTTTCCCCAGAAAGATGCCGGAGGCGGAATAGGATCCGCCATCGCTCAGATTGAAATCGCCGATGGCACCATCGAAATCCGAATTGGGTCCGCGCACAAACGCGCCGTTCAATGTGCCGGAACGGCTGCCGACATCGGAAACCACTGAACCGCCAAAAGAGGCCGGCCCGCTGGTCGCACCAGCGGGCGAAGACGACAAATTCTGTCCGTCGAAATTATTGATGCTGACCGTGCCGCTTCCCTGGGAGAAATCATAGTTCATGCTGAAGCTGCCGATCGCGACATAGCGCGCCGAACCGGCGTTGACCGTACCGATGGCATGACCGGAATAACTGGCTGTACCGGAGGTGGGCAAGTCCGCAACCGTCGGAATGTCACCGGCCACCCAGGTGCCCATGTGAACCAGTTCCTGTCGCCCGCTGTCCGGCCCTGCCTGATAGGTCGGCATGGCACCCCACCACCCCCATTCAATGAAATCGCAGGCACTGCACAGACTGACGCCGGAAGGGATGGCAGTGCTGGTCGGATTCAGAGGAGCCACGGTAGAGGCGACAAGATACAGCTTGCCGCTGTCAGAAAGAGAGGACGAAGAAGCCGCGGAAATCACGGCCCCGTCAGCCGTTGAATCGTTAAGCGTGTCGCCGCGGGCAGCATAGCGTTCGTCATCCACATAGGTGGAGCGCCCGTTACCGAAATAGAGATCGTAATTGTTGACCGTCACACTGCCGCCACTGCTGGTGCCGGACAGGGACAAATTATCCGAAAGCTGGAAACGGGCGGAAAACCGATTCTTTGTCGGATCGAAGGTCATGGACAGGCTGCTGCCGTCGCCAAAACGTGAATTGATCGGATAGGCACCGGTGAAGCTGAAGCCCTCGACCAATCCAGAGGCATAACCGTTCAGAGTCCTGGCAGGTCGAGATAAGGATGCCGGATCAGCAGTACCGCTCTCGATGGCTATATGGCGCATCCCTGTGGTTAACCCTCCGCCAGGAAACCCCAGATCACTGAAGGCACCGTTGTTGCGCGTATCGTTTGACAGCACGAAATAGGTCTTTTCATTGCCGAAAACCGCATTGCCGCCACCGTCATCAAGGGTACGGATCACACCATCATAGGCGAAAGTGTCCGTATTGCCGATTCGCCCGCCACCACGACGATTGGATTCGGCAATAGGGGTATTGAAACCCGCTTCCCGGCTCAACTGACCCTGAACCACCGCCAGCGAGGATTTCTGCGTACTGCCGGTTCCTTCAAGATAAATACTGCTCTGCAGAAATGCCGAAACCGATCCGTCGCTGGAGGTTGCGCCGACAGTACCGTCATTCTGCTCGATATAATAAAGAGGAGAAGCTATCCCGCCTGAACTCAGCACCACCCCACTGAAGGCCTGACCGGCAACGAATGGAAGCGGATTGCCGAAATCCGCCGCTTGTATGGGGTCCTGTAACAGCGCAAAGGATATGATTTGCGGCAACGCCGTCTGGCTTGCTGTCGGATAAGACGACCCGAAAAACAGAAATGCCGGCAGCATATCCGAACTTTCGCGAAGGTCGTAATAGCCGAATTCGAGATTTCCGCTGCTATCGCGATAAAAGAGCCCTATCCCGGACAAATCGCCAAACGGGGAAGAGGAATTGCTTGCCGTCACGGCAACGCCTGACCCTGCCGCATCAAAGGGCAGGGTAATGCTGCCCCCACCTGAAAGCGTTGCGGTAAGCGCGGTTGCGGAAAAATTAATATTGCTCAGCACCTGTTCGGCACTACTGTCCGTTGTGCCGCCAAGCAATCCGGCACTATCGGTCGTCGTCCCGCTGGGCTGGATAGGTCCGGATCCGTTGATCAGGTAGTCGGAACCGCTCAGTTGCAGACGGCCCGCACTGATACCTTGCGGAATGGGATTGATGGCATTGCGTTGGCTATCCTCCGTCAGAGGAGTATCGCTCTGCTCCTGCCGGACAGGCGGGGAGGTACCGGCCAAGTCCAGGCTACTGTTACCGGAACCGTTTCTGGCTATATCAGACCCATTTATTTGCTCACCAGTGGGTGGGGACGTGGTGCCCCCATTGGCATCCGGGCGCCCTGCAAGACGCGACTGGATCAAATTGATTTCATCCTGGGTTACCGGTTCCGGCTGCTGCGGGTTTCCTCCGGTTGGCACGAATACCGCATAGCCGGGTGCGGTGATGCGCTGGCGGGTGCCATCCGGTCCGTTCACCAGAACCTCGCGCCCGAAGGACATGATGAAGCGCACACCACCGGGCAGAACCTGTACCAGAACCACCGCCCCGCGGATACCGATGGTTGCCGAGGGCGTTTTCAGCGTTACCTGCCCGCGCTTCTTGGACAGGGCCCCGCCGACGAAGCGCACCACACCCTTGGCCATTGACAGTGCCATTTTGCCCTTATCCGCATCAGGATCATAAACGAATTTGTCAATCACCAGAGTGGAATTAGACCCGACAGTCAGGGCTGAACGATCTGCCAGAAGAATTTGCGTCAGCCCCCGCGGGCCGGTCTTGACCGTTTCATTGAAAACAAGATTATCCCCCAGATAAAGGCGGCGGAAAGGACGTTGGGGCGGTTTCGCCTCGGCGTCCTGATTGACGGCGGCGGCAACGCCGACCTTGATATCGTCCCCGGCGGCGCGGGCCATACCCGGCAGCAGCGTATAGGCAAAGACCGCCATAACCGGCAAGGAGCATGAAAAGAGTGCGCGCCAATATTTGCGTTTCAGAACAGCCATGATCCGCCCCCTTTTCAGAATTGCCAAGCCAGGCCGATGGTCCCGGCATGGTCCGTATAATCGTAGATGTCGTAATTGGAACGCACATCACGCAACTGATAGACGAACAACAACGACAGATCATCGCGCAGCGGCACGCCGACTGTCGCCCTGAACAGCCATTCCCGGTCATCCCTGTCACTGCTGCTGATGGCCGTATCCGGCTCATCATAAAGGCTGTTGCGGAACGACCCCAGAAGCGACAGTTCCCACAGCCGCCGGAAACCCTTGTCGCGCAGGTCGAAGCGGCCATTCAGCGCCGCATTCACCCGCCAGATGGTCCGGGACTGGAAATCCTTGTCCGCCTGACGGCGTTCCACACCACCGAGAAATGAGGCGGCAGGCGTCCTCAGCCGCCCCCAGTCGAGGGAAGGACGATAGATGAAGCTTGCCGAAAGGTCGTATTCATTGCCGTCACGACTGTTAAGCGTGGGGTTGGCCGCTGTGTTGTTGTAGCGCAGGTTACGGATTTCACCACGGGCGGACAGGTACCAGCGTGTTGCCAGTTCCCTGTCCAGCACCCCGCCCAGACCGAATGTCCGGGAATAACCGTTTTCATCCAAAGCGACATGACCAAGCAGCAGATAGGGTTTGATGCGGCCGACGCCCCAATCCCTTTTGGCAAGATCAAAGGAAAGGCCGCCGCGCAGCTCCAGAATGCGGGAATTGAGCTGTTCCTCGCTTTTCTGCCCGGATACGAACAGGATGCCATCCACTTCGGCCTTGTCGCCCTGGTTGAAGAAATCATAGCTGTACTGCCCGCGCACGAAGCCAATGGCGCTGAGATCCGACTGTGCCGTCGAACTGTCATCGAGACGGAAGGTCACGCCGTTGATATCGACATTGGCATCGGAAGGCGCACCATTGGCATTGCTCTGATAGCGCAGGCCCAGAAAGACCGTTCCGTTGAACTTGTGCCGGGAAAGCTTCTTTTCGATGGCGGCGAGATATTGCTTCACCCGCTCGGTAACCGTAGCGGGTACGTTATCGGCATTCAGGGCATCGAGGAAATAGGATCGCGCCATGACAAAGGAGCCAAGGCGGAAATACATCACCCCCAATTCCAGCTTCACCCGCGGCAGATCGGGGGCAAAAATCAGCATCCGTTCCAGGGCCGTGATCGCCCCCTCATAATCACCCAGACGGGCGGAAAGGGCCGCATATGCGAAATTCAGATCCAGATCGTCGGGCTTCTCCAGCAAGGCGCGGTAAACAGCCTGCCGCTTCCGGCGCAGAGCTTCCTCATCGCTTTGCACAGAATCCGTACCGGCCCCTTTCTTTGCGGTTTGGGCGAAGGCGTCCGATCCTGCCAACGGCAGCATGACAGCCGGCAGAAGCATGCAAACCCGGAAAGCAAACAAAGCAATGCCCCGGCATCGCTTGTGATGGACCATTGCGCAGGTCTCCCGTCTCATTGCCTGTCTCCCCCCGGACGACCATGGCGCATTATTATTTTATACTTTAAATATTAATCAGCATCCCGCATATAATGCGGCAAATGCCATAAAACTCAAACACTATTGATTGCATTTAGCATATGCCGGCACACGCGGCCGTGATCTCGGACACACTACCCGAATGCACCCTGAAAAGACGGCCTCTTGGCGGTAGGGGAAAAATCTGAAACCATGGCATGGAGACAACCGGGGCACGGGGGATGCATTCATGAGCGCAATAGCCGAAAACAATGCCGAAGATGCCGGAACATTCGATTTCATCATCACCGGCGCAGGATCCGCGGGTTCGGTACTGGCGAACCGTCTGACGGCGGACGGCAGATACAGGGTGCTGCTGCTGGAGGCCGGCGGTCGGGACAATTATTTCTGGATCCATGTTCCCATCGGCTATCTGTACACGATGAACAATCCGCGCACCGACTGGTGCTACAGCACCGAAGCGGAACCGGGGCTCAACGGCCGCTCCCTGGCCTATCCGCGCGGCAAGGTCCTGGGCGGGTGTTCCTCGATCAACGGCATGATCTATATCCGCGGTCAGGCTGCCGATTACGATCACTGGCGCCAACTCGGCAATCCCGGCTGGGGTTGGGAGGATGTCGAGCCCTTCTTTCTGAAAAGCGAGGACCATGCCTTCGCCCGCAATGAACACCATGCCCAGGGGGGTGAATGGCGGGTCGAAGCCCAGCGCCTGTCCTGGGAGATTCTCGATGCCTTCCGGGAAGCCGCCGCCCAGGCCGGAATCCCGAAAACAGAGGACTTCAATACCGGCGATAACGAAGGCTGCGGCTATTTTCAGGTGAACCAGCGCCGCGGCATCCGGGTTTCCACCGCAAAGGCTTTCCTGAAACCGGCGATGAAGCGTGCGAATCTGACGGTTCTGACCCATGCCCGGGCTTTGCGACTGGAGATCACCGATGGTCGTGCCACCGGCGTTTATTTCCGCCAGAACGGCATCCTGCGCAAGGCTACGGCCCGGCGCGAGGTCATCCTGTCATCCGGTTCCATCGGTTCCGTGCAGATATTGCAGCTTTCGGGCCTTGGCCCCGGCAGGCTTTTGCAGGATCTCGGCATTCCGGTCGTCATGGATCATGCGGAAATCGGCGCCAACCTGCAGGATCATCTGCAGATCCGCGCCGTATACAAGGTGCGCAACACCCGCACCCTGAACGAACGGGCCAACAGCCTGCTGGGGCGGATCGGCATGGGGCTGGAATACATGCTGAGGCAATCCGGCCCCCTGTCCATGGCCCCCAGTCAGCTTGGCTGTTTTGCCAGATCCGATCCGGGCCGCGCCACACCCAATCTGGAATTTCATGTCCAGCCATTATCCTGCGACAGGCTTGGCGATCCGCTGCATCCCTTCCCCGCCTTTACCGCCTCGGTCTGCAATCTGCGCCCGGAAAGCCGCGGTCGGGTGGACATCAAATCCCCCGATCCCGATGAGGCACCGTCGATCCGGCCGAATTACCTGTCTGCCGATGCAGACCGCATCGTCGCCGCCGACGCCCTGCGCCTGACGCGGCGCATCGTCCGCCAGCCGGCCCTGGCCCCCTATGAGCCGGAGGAGTTTCTGCCTGGTCCCGAATACGACGATACGGATACGGAAGCCCTGGCGCGCAAGGCCGGTGATATCGCCACGACGATTTTCCACCCTGTCGGCACCTGCCGCATGGGCAGCGATGAGAAGGCCGTGGTCGACCCCCGGCTGAAATTCCGCGGGCTGGACGGGCTGCGGGTAATCGATGCATCGGTCATGCCTTCGATCACCTCGGGCAATACCAATTCCCCGACCATCATGATCGCCGAGAAAGGCGCCGCCATGATCCTGGAGGATCACCACCCATGACGCGTGGCCAAGCCTACGGCCTCAGATCAGTTCGTCCATCAGAGTCATGACCACCAGAACATGGGTGGCGTTTTTCCCGTCTTCATCGGTCAGCGGCGTGGTGAAGGATTCGAATTCGAGATCGGGAAAACCGTAAGGTTCCATGGTTCCCGTCGATTTGATCATCGTTCTTTCCGTGATCACGCTTTCCCAGAAACGTGAAATCGCCCCGGCGGCCGGCCATGCGTTCTCTTCACTGACCGGCACCCCCTCGCGCAGCCAGGCAAGGGTATGGCGCAGGTGATGCCCGGCATGGCAGCATGTGTAACGATAAGGAGCATCGCGCCGGTACAGCATCGCATCGGCGCGTATTTCCGCCGGAAAGCTTTCCCGGTATTCCTGCAATGTCGGCAAGTCCCGCAATCGTGTCCGGGCCCAGAAAGCCGCCATTTGCGGCGCATAGGCGGAAAAATCGTCGGCCGATAC
>CAYXDL010000069.1:0-8703 GCA_964463775.1 uncultured Hyphomicrobiales bacterium | reverse complement strand
TCGGCATTGCCGAGGATCTGATGGAGCTTGCGGTCCTGAGGCCCGACATGGTGATCGCGCTGGGCGAGCAGGGAATCAAGACTCTCGATGACCTGGCCGATCTGGCCAGTGACGAACTGATCGATCCGGAAACAGGTTATCTGCGTTCCTTCGGTCTTTCCGAGGCTGATGCCAATGATATTATCATGGCGGCGCGTGCTCATTGGTTTGCCGATGAGGATGAGGAAAACAGCGCGGAAGAGGGTGCGGAGACCGCGGAGGATGCCGCCGCACCGGCCGAGGACATGTCCGGAGATGCCCCGGAGGGTGCGGCTGAAGAGCGTGAGCAGGAATAGGTCCGGGCAGCGGGAACGCGAAACCGGACCTTGCCGCCGCTGTCTGGTCTGCCGCGAATCCGCGCCGAAAGAGGAGATGATCCGCTTTGTCTGTGGTCCGGAGGATGAGATCGTGCCGGATGTCGCGGGCAAGCTCGGCGGGCGGGGGCTGTGGGTTCACAGCCGCCGCGAGGAGGTTGAAAAGGCCGTGTCCGGGGGGCTGTTTTCCCGCGGGGCGCGGCGCAGGGTCCGTGCTTGTGGTGATTTGCCCGAGCAGGTGGCACTGCTTCTGCGTCAGCGCGCTCTGAACTTTCTCGGGCTGGCGCGGCGGGCAGGGCTGGTTATCGCGGGCTATGAGAAGGTGTGTGCCGCCCTGAAAAAGGGGGCGGATATCGCGGTTCTGGCCGAAGCCTCCGATGGCTCCGGCGACGGCCGCGGAAAGATAGAATCCTTGGCGCCGGGGATCGCTGTGGTTGATTGTTTCAGCCGTGACGATCTGTCCCTGGCGCTGGGGCGGGACAATGTTGTGCATGCCGCTTTGAGGTCGGGAACGCTGGCACAGCGTTTTCAGCTTGAAGCCGCGCGCTTTTCGGGGTTTATTCCCCGGGCGTCTACCAATGAGCGAGTGTCGGAGAAGTAATGAGCGACTCGAATAATTCTGGCGATAAGAAATCCCAGGGCCCCAGCGGATCCAAGCGGCTTGAGCTGAAAAAGCCGGTGGAGACCGGGAAGGTCCGCCAGAGTTTCAGTCACGGTCGGAGCAAGACCGTACAGGTCGAGGTGCGCAAAAAGCGCAGCTTCAGCCGTGATATCGAGGCGGCATCCTCCGCCAGGCCGGGACCGGGACGCGGCGCTGCGGGTGAGACGAAGCGCAAGGGCGCCCCGCCCCGTGGCGGTGCTCCGAAGTCTGCGGGTGCGACCAAGCGCCAGCTGACCGAGAGTGAACTGGCTGCCCGTGTCCGTGCCATCAAGAGTGCCCGTGCCGCCGCCGAGGAAGAGGCGCGTCGCAGGGCCGAGGAAGAGGCCCGCCGCAAGGCCGCCGAGGAAGAGGCCCGCCGCAGGGCTGCCGAGGAGGAGGCCCGTCGCAAGGCGGAAGAGGAGGAGGCCCGCCGCAGGGCTGCCGAGCAGCCGGATGTACCGAAGGCGCATGAGGAACCGGCTGTTGCCGAAAAACCTGCGGAGGAAGCCCCGGCCGCCCCGGTCAAACCGGCTCCGCCGCGCAAGGCTGCTTCCGCTCCCTCTCAGGAGGCCGCGCCCCGGCGCAAGCAGACGCCGCCGAAACCGGCGAAACCCGCGCGCCCGACACGGGGTGCGGGCGAACGCAGGCGCAGCAACAAGTCCATGGCCCAGCTTCTGGACGATCGCGGTGAACGGCAGCGTTCGCTGGCCTCCATGCGTCGCCGTCAGGAACGCGAGCGCCGCGCGGCCCGCAATGCGGGCGGTGGTGAGGCGCCGGCCAAGGTGTACCGCGATGTGGTCATTCCCGAAACCATCACGGTGGCCGAGCTGGCCAACCGGATGGCGGAACGCGCCGTCGAGGTGGTGCGTGCCCTGATGAAAATGGGGGTGATGGTTACTGTCAACCAGAGCATCGATGCCGATACCGCCCAACTGATCGTCGAGGAATTCGGCCACCGTCCGAAGCGGGTGTCGGAATCGGATATCGAGGATTCGCTGATTCAAGTCGAGGATGATCCGGCCGATCTGCAGCCGCGCCCGCCGGTGGTAACGGTGATGGGGCATGTCGATCACGGCAAGACCTCGCTTCTCGATGCCTTGCGCCAGGCCGATGTCGCCGCCCATGAGGCCGGCGGGATTACCCAGCATATCGGCGCCTATCAGGTGGAACTGAACGGCCAGAAGATCACGTTCCTGGATACGCCGGGCCATGCCGCCTTTACGGCGATGCGGGCCCGTGGCGCCAAGGCGACGGATATCGTCATCCTCGTGGTGGCGGCCGATGATTCCGTGATGCCGCAGACGATCGAGGCGATCCGCCATGCCAAGGAAGCGGAAGTGCCCATCGTCGTTGCGATCAACAAATGCGATCGTCCCGACGCCGATCCGAACCGCGTGCGCCAGGATCTGCTGCAGCACGAGCTTTTTGTCGAGGAAATGGGCGGTGACGTTCTTTCCGTCGAGGTTTCGGCGATCAAGAAACAGGGGCTGGACAAGCTGCTTGAAGCGGTGCTGCTGCAGGCGGAACTGCTGGAACTGAAGGCCAATTACAATTGCCCGGCCAGCGGCTCGATCATCGAAGCCAAGCTGGAGCAGGGCCGCGGCCCGGTGGCGACGACGCTGGTGCAGCGCGGCACCCTGCATGTCGGTGATGTGCTTGTCGCCGGGGATGAATGGGGCCGTGTGCGTGCGCTGATCAATGACCGCGGCGAGCGGGTCAAGGAAGCGACGCCATCAACGCCCGTGGAAATTCTGGGCCTGCAGGCCACCCCCTCGGCCGGTGATGAGTTCGCTGTGGTCGAGAGCGAGGCCAAGGCGCGCGAGATCTCCGAATTCCGCCACCGCAAGCGGCGCGAGGCTCAGGCGGCCGGTGCGGGGCGCGGTACTCTGGAGCAGATGTTCTCCGCCATCAAGGAGGGGACAGCCAAGGAACTTCCGGTGCTGGTCAAGGCCGATGTGCAGGGTTCGGTCGAGGCTATTGTCGCGGCCTGTGAAAAGCTGGCCAATGATGAGGTCAAGGTGCGCGTGGTTCACGGCGCCGTCGGCGCGATCAGTGAATCCGATGTGCAGCTTGCCAAGGCATCCGGGGCGCTGATTCTCGGCTTCAACGTTCGTGCCAACAAGCAGGCGCGCGAGCTGGCGGAGCGGGAAAAGACCGATATCCGTTATTATTCGGTGATCTATCATCTGACCGACGATCTCAGGAACATGCTTTCGGGCATGATGAAGCCGGAACTGCGTGAGAATTTCATCGGTACGGCGGAGATCCTCGAAGTGTTCAATATCACCAAGGTCGGCAAGGTCGCCGGCTGCGTGGTGCGCGAAGGCGTGATCCGCCGGGGTGCCGGGGTGCGGCTGCTGCGCGACAATGTCGTCATTCACGAAGGTACGCTCTCCACCCTCAAGCGCTTCAAGGACGAGGTCAAGGAAGTCAAGCAGGGCATGGAATGCGGCATGGCCTTTGAAAAATATCAGGACCTGCAGGTCGGCGATATCATCGAGGCCTTCGAGGTTCAGGAAGTAGCGCGGGAGTTCTGATCCTTCATTCTCGCGCGCATGCATGACGGGCGCATGCCGGGATACGGCGGGCCGGCATGCGCGGTGTCTTGAGGTGGACAGATGTCTCACGATTCAAAAAACAAGGGGCCCAGCCAGCGGCAGTTGCGCGTTGGCGAGGAGATCCGCCACGCCTTGTCGGATGTAATGTCCCGCGGCGAGATCCGCGATCCGGATATCGCCGATATGTCGATTACGGTGACTGAGGTGCGCATAAGCCCGGATCTGCGCAATGCCACCGCTTATGTCACGCCGTTGGGTGGCGGGGATGATGCGCTGATGCTGGCCGCGCTGAACCGTTGCGCCGGTTTTTTGCGCGGACGGATCGGCAGCATGGTGCGGTTGCGCAATACGCCGAAGATCGCCTTTGTCGCCGATAAATCCTTCGAGAACGCGGCTCATATCGATGAGCTGCTGCGCCGTGTCCATGAAGAAGACCAGGACGACTGAGGCATGGCCCGACGGCGCCGGGGGCGCAATATCCATGGCTGGGTTGTATTGGACAAGCCTCTGGGCCTGTCATCGACGCAGGCTTTGAGCAGGGTGCGCCGGCTGCTCGATGCCGCCAAGGCGGGCCATGGCGGCACGCTGGATCCTCTTGCCAGCGGGGTTCTGCCCATTGCGCTGGGTGAGGCCACGAAATGTGTTTCCTATGCTTTCGACGGGCGCAAGCAATATGAATTCACCCTGCGCTGGGGGCAGGAGACCACGACCGGTGATGGCGAAGGCGATATCGCCGCCGAAAGTGCGCACCGGCCGGGGACGGATGAGATCCTCGCCGTTTTGCCGCGCTTCATCGGAGAGATCGGGCAGCATCCCCCTGCCTATTCGGCCATCCGGATCGGCGGCCGGCGGGCTTATGAACTGGCCCGGGCCGGGCAGGCCCCTGAAATGGCGCTGCGGCGGGTAATGATACACGATCTGCGCCTTGTCGATTGTCCCGATCCGGATCATGCCCGTTTCAGTGTGGCATGCGGCAAGGGAACCTATATCCGCTCTCTGGGGCAGGATATTGCCCGCGCGCTTGGCACATGCGGGCATTTGCGCGCCCTGCGTCGGGTGCGGGTCGGCCCTTTTTCGGCTGATGATGCGATTTCGCTGGAAAAACTCGAAACCCTGTGCCATATGTCTGCGGCTGATGAATGCATTCTGCCGCTTCAGACCGCGCTGGCCGACATCCCGGCGCTGGCCGTAAATGAAGCGGAGGCAGGCCGCCTGAAACACGGGCAGCCGGTGGGAACGCATCATCGGACCAATGAGACGGTCTGTGTGCTGCATGGTGAACGGCCCGTGGCGATCGCCAGGGTCGAGGCAGGCAGTATCAGGCCGGTTCGCGTTTTCAATATCTGAGATGGAGAGTGACGATGTCGATTACCGCTGAACGCAAAGCGGAATTGATCAAGGAATTTGCAACCGGCCCCGGTGATACGGGTTCGCCGGAGGTACAGGTGGCGATCCTGACGGAACGGATCGTCAATCTGACCGAGCATTTCAAGGAGCACAAGAAGGACAACCATTCCCGCCGCGGTCTGCTGAAACTGGTCAGCAGCCGGCGCCGGCTTCTTGATTACCTCAAGAACAAGGATGTTCAGCGCTATCAGACCCTGATCAAACGTCTGGGCCTGCGCAAGTAAGCCGTTCCGCGAGGGAACGGGCTTACCGGAATCAAGGGGGCGGGCCCGAATGTCCGCCCCTTTTTTCTTTCACCGGCCCGGCGCAAGGGTGTGCCGGCCAGCCGGTGCGGGAAATGAGGCGTTATCCGCAATACGGCGGAACGCAAGCTGTTGGAAGGCAAGAATATGTTTGACATACACCGCAAGGAAATCATGTGGGGCGGGCGCAAGCTGGTCATCGAAACGGGCAAGGTCGCCCGCCAGGCAACCGGCTCCGTCGTCGTGACCTATGGGGAAACGACGGTACTGGCCACGGCCGTGGCGATGAAGAATGCGCGTCCCGACGTCGATTTTTTCCCCCTTACGGTCAACTACCAGGAAAAGGCCTTTGCCGCGGGTAAGATCCCCGGGGGCTTTTTCAAGCGTGAAGGCAGGCCGAGTGAGAAGGAAACCCTGACCTCGCGCCTGATCGACCGGCCGATCCGGCCGCTGTTTGCGGAAGGCTTCCGCAATGACACGCAGGTCATGTGCACGGTTCTCAGCCATGATCTGGAAAACGATCCCGACATTGTCGCCATGATCGGCGCTTCGGCGGCGCTGACGCTTTCGGGCGTGCCCTTCATGGGACCGATCGGCGGCTGCCGTGTCGCTTATATCGATGGCGAATACGTGCTCAACCCGCTGATTGACCAGCTTGAGGAATCGGATCTGGATCTGGTGGTCGCGGGCACGGCCGATGCCGTGCTGATGGTCGAATCGGAGGCGAAGGAACTGAGCGAGGATCAGATGCTTGGTGCCGTCACCTTCGGTCATCGCGAAATGCAGCCGGTGATCGATATGATCATCGCACTGGCCGAGGAAGCGGCGAAGGATCCCTGGACCCTGGAGGAAGAGGAAATTGACGAAGGCTTCAGGACCCGCCTGCGCGAGCTGGCCGAGCCGGGGCTGCGCGAAGCCTATGCCATCCGCGCCAAGAGCGAACGCCAGGAAAAAATCGCCGCCGTCAAGGAAAGCGTTCTGGCGACGCTGGAGGAAGAAGGTCTCGATACCGCCAAGGCCGGCGAGCTGTTCAAGAAGCTGGAAAAGGATATCGTCCGCAACAACATCCTGGATACCGGCATCCGGATCGATGGCCGTGATCTGAAGACCGTGCGTCCGATTTCCTGCGAGGTCGGCATTCTGCCGCGCGCTCATGGTGCCGCGCTGTTCACCCGGGGCGAGACCCAGGCTCTGGTGGTGACGACGCTGGGTACCGGTGCGGATGAGCAGATTGTCGATGCGCTTGATGGCGAATATCGCGAACATTTCATGCTGCACTACAATTTCCCGCCCTATTCGGTCGGGGAAACCAGCTTCCGCCTGGCGCCCGGCCGGCGCGAAATCGGCCATGGCAAGCTGGCCTGGCGGGCGCTGAACCCGCTGATGCCAAGCAAGGAGGATTTCCCCTACACCGTGCGCGTGGTTTCTGAAATTACCGAATCCAACGGTTCCTCCTCGATGGCGACCGTCTGCGGCTCGTCACTGGCGATGATGGATGCAGGCGTGCCGCTGGCCCGTCCGGTGGCCGGCATCGCCATGGGGCTGATCAAGGAAGGCGATCGTTTTGCCGTGCTGTCCGATATCCTTGGTGACGAGGATCATCTCGGTGATATGGACTTCAAGGTTGCCGGGACCGAGCGGGGCATTACCGCCCTGCAGATGGATATCAAGATCACCGGCATCACCGAGGAGATCATGCGTCAGGCTCTGGCGCAGGCTCATGACGGCCGTGCCCACATCCTGGGCGAGATGTCCAAGGCGATGAGCAGCAGCCGCGAGGAGGTGAAGGAAACGGCACCGCGGATCACCACCTTCAGCATCCCGAAGGACAAGATCCGTGAAGTGATCGGCACCGGTGGCAAGGTCATCCGCGAAATCTGCGAGACCACCGGCGCCAAGGTCGATATCGAGGATGACGGTACCATCAAGGTGGCGGCCGCCAGCGAGGATGTCGCCAAGGCCGCTGTTGACTGGATCAAGTCGATTGTCGCCGAGCCCGAGGTAGGGGAAATCTACAAGGGCAAGGTGGTCAAGACGGTCGATTTCGGCGCCTTCGTCAATTTCTTCGGCAGCCGTGACGGTCTTGTGCATATTTCCGAACTGGCCAAGGAGCGTACCCGCCAGGTCAGCGATGTGGTCAAGGAAGGCGACGAGGTCTATGTCAAGGTGCTCGGCATCGACGATCGCGGCAAGGTGCGCCTGTCGATGAAGGTCGTCAATCAGGAAACCGGCGAGGAAGCCGGCAAGGAGGACTGAACGTCGGTCCCTGGCGGATTGCTTTCAGCAAAGCTTGTGAGGGGCGGCCTTGTGCCGCCCCTTTTCGTTGGCGTGTGACCCGGTTCAGATATGGCGCCGGCGCGTTTCACGGTGGAAGACATACAGGCAACTGGCGATGATGACAGCCCCGCCTGACCAGACATGCAGGGCGGGAATATCGCCCCAGAACATGTAGCCGAACAGGCTTGCCCACAGCAGCGCGGTATATTCGATGGGCGCGATCATGGCGATGGCCCCCGACTTATAGGCCCTTACCATCAGCACATGGCCGCTCAGGCCAAGGAGTGCCATGGCCGCGATGCCGGCAAGCTGTGCCGGGGCCGGAGGTGTCCAGCTCCAGGGCATGAGCGCCCAGGAAGCAAGGGCAACGCCCAGATTCATGTAGAAAACCAGCGAGAAGGTGTTTTCCCGGCGCCCCAGCCAGCGGGTTGCATTGTTGGTCAGTGCATAGGGAATGGCGGCCATCAGGGCCAGCAGCATGGCGGGTTCGGCATCTCCGGCCGGCGCCATGACGATGATTACACCGATGAAGCCGGTGCAGACGGCGGCCATGCGCCTGAAGCCCACCCTTTCCTTCAGCAGGGGCACGGAGAGTACGGTCATGAAAATCACGGTGCTGAAGGCGATGACGGTCGCATCGGCCAGTTGCAGGGTTTTCAGTGCCGTGAAAAAGGCAAAGGCCGTGGCGATGCCGGCCAGCACCCGCAGGACGTGCCCGAGAGGATTGCCCGTCCTGAGGGCCGCCAATCCGCCATTGAAGGGCAGGGCCGCCAGCAGCAGGGGCAGGATGACGAGCGCGCGCAGCCCCAGCATCTGCGGTACCGATATGCCCGAGACGAGCGCCTTGGCAACCGCATCCATGGATGCAAGCGCCAGAACGCCCGCTGCCATCAGCAATGCCCCGCGCAGGGGAGAAGAGCGGTCGGTCTGGATTTGTACGCCGGCAGGGGGCATGAAAAAACCTCCGCATTCCGCCTGCGGCGGATTGCGGAGGCGGGTTCGTTCCTGGCCCGATTTTAGGCGCTGATGCTGCGTTTGTGAACGGCCATGGCCGCTTCCTTGACCACTTCATTCAGGGTCGGGTGGCCGTGGCAGGTGCGGAACAGATCCTCGGTCGTCGCTTCGAATTCCATGGCCACCGCCGCTTCATGGATGATAGTGCCGGCCTCGGGGCCAAGAATATGTACGCCCAGAATGCGGTCGGTTTTGGCATCGGCCAGCACCTT
>CAYXDL010000068.1:0-8805 GCA_964463775.1 uncultured Hyphomicrobiales bacterium | reverse complement strand
CATTTTTCGCCTGTGATGCTTCTCTGAGCGCGCGGCCGATGGGCCGGGTGCTGACGCCGCTTTCGCGCATGGGCGCGCGTTTCGTCAGCCGCAGCGGCGGCCGCCTGCCGCTGGCGGTTATCGGCACCGGGGCGCCGCAGCCGATCGAATACCGTCTGCCTGTCGCTTCCGCTCAGGTGAAATCGGCGATCTTGCTGGCGGCGCTGAATACGCCGGGCACCACCACCGTGATCGAGGACCGGCCGACCCGCGATCATACGGAAAACATGCTGCGCCTGTTCGGCCTGGATGACAGGGCGCTACAGGTGCGCGAAGAGGACGGGCTGCGGCATATCTCCCTTTCCGGCCCGGTGGAGCTGCACGGCACCCGTGTGGATGTGCCGGGCGATCCCTCATCGGCGGCCTTTGCCATCGTCGCCGCGTTGCTGGCCCCCGAAGGGGAGGTGCTGGTGCGCAATGTCGCCCTCAATCCGCTGCGCACCGGCCTGTTGCAGACACTGACCGAAATGGGCGCCGATATCGAAAAGTGCAGCCGCCGCCAGGCCGGGGGAGAGGAAATCGCTGATCTCAGAATACGCCCCAGCACCCTGCGTGGCGTTGATGTTCCTCCAGAGCGGGCCCCGTCCATGATCGACGAGTATCCCATTCTCGCCATCGCCGCAGCAGCAGCGCGGGGACGCACACGCGTCAGCGGCGCCGGTGAGCTGAGGGTGAAGGAAAGCGACCGTATCGCCGCCATGGCCCGGGGGCTGGAGGCCTGCGGCATTGCCGTCGAGGAGCAGGAAGACGGTTTCATCATCGAAGGCTGCGGCGCGGCAGGGGCGATTCCCGGCGGCGGTTCGGTCACCACCCATCTGGATCACCGCATCGCCATGTCCTTCCTGGTGCTGGGTATGGTGGCGGCTGCACCGGTGAGTATCGATTCGGGGGCGATGATCGCCACATCCTATCCCGGCTTTGTTGCCGATATGAACCGGCTTGGGGCGCGGATCGCCGCAGCAGGGGGGGCGGCATGATCATTGCCATCGACGGGCCGGTGGCCGCCGGCAAGGGTACGTTGGCACGGCGTCTTGCCTCGGCCCTGGGCTATGCCTATCTCGACACCGGTGCCATTTATCGTGCCGTTGCCGCCAGATTGCTGCGTGAAGGCCATGATCCGGAGGATGAGGCGGCGGCGGAACGGGTTGCCCGATCGCTGCGCATGGCGGATCTCGCGGCGCCGGAACTGCGGCGCGAGGATGTGGGCGAGGCGGCGAGCAAGGTGGCTTCGATCAGGAAAGTCCGCCGGATTCTGCTTGATTTTCAAAGAAATTTTGCCGCTCATCCGCCTGGCGGCGCTCCGGGGGCCGTGCTGGACGGGCGCGATATCGGTACCGTGGTCTGCCCCGATGCCGATCTGAAGATCTTTGTCACCGCCTCCCCGGAGATACGGGCACGCCGTCGCTACGAGGAATTGCGCGCCCGGGGTGAGGCAGTGGATGAGGCCACGGTGCTGGCCGATCTGCGCCGCCGTGACGAGCGCGACCGGACCAGGGCCGACGCCCCTCTGCGGCCGGCTGAGGATGCGCACTTGCTTGATACGTCGAATTTGGATATAGAAACAGCCTTCCGGGCGATCAGGGATATCGTCATCCGTCACTGCGGCCACTGGCCCGCGGCAGAGGGGCGGTGATCCGTTCATCCGGAACAAGGCTGCGGGGTTATCGCGGTCCGGAGAATCCCAGTCCTCCGGGCAGTGCCGCAGCCGCGCGAAAGGAGAACGCGCGAAAGGAACATGAAACCGCGGCCATGAGCCGCGGGCAGGAATCGGAACCTGCCGCAGGCGGTTGCCTTGCGGCGAATCGGTTCACGATGATCCTGGCGGAGCGGACATCTGCGGATGGATATGTTCAGGGGCAAGCGTCCCTGCATGCCGGCCGCAAGGGGTGTGACCGGCGCCAGGGATGTGAAAAGCGCAATCGGATGAATGTTCTTCCGCTGCCTTCGGGCGGCGGGCAAGTGCTGCGTTTTCGGACCGGATCCGGAAAAAAAGAGCATGACCGATTGCATGGATCAACCGGACGGCGTGCCCGTCCATAACCAAACAGCAGGCCCCGGCGGCCTGATCAGGACAAACGAATATGAGCGAAACCACCACTCAGGAAGCACCGGATTTCGGCAAGGAAGATTTTGCATCGCTTCTTGATCAAACCTATGGATCGGAACAGGAACTGGAAGGTTCCGTCGTCAAGGGCACTGTCGTTGCCATCGAAAATGACTTGGCGATCATCGATGTCGGGCTGAAATCCGAGGGCCGCGTGCCGCTGCAGGAATTCGGCCCCAATGCCGAACTGAAGCCCGGCGATGTGGTCGAGGTTTATCTGGAGCGTATCGAAAACGGTGCCAATGAAGCCGTTCTCAGCCGCGAGAAGGCCCGCCGCGAGGAGGCCTGGGCCATTCTGGAACAGGCTTTCGAGAAGGGCGAACGTGCCGAGGGTGTCATCTTCGGCCGGGTCAAGGGTGGTTTCACCGTCGATCTGTCCGGGGCCGTGGCTTTCCTGCCCGGTTCCCAGGTGGATGTGCGCCCGATTCGCGATATTTCGCCGCTGATGGGCATTCCCCAGCCCTTCCAGATTCTGAAGATGGACCGCCGCCGCGGCAATATCGTCGTTTCCCGCCGGGCGATTCTGGAGGAGACCCGTGCCGAGCAGCGTGCGGAACTGGTCGCCAACCTGACCGAGGGCCAGGTGCTGGAAGGCGTGGTCAAGAACATTACCGATTACGGCGCCTTCGTCGATCTCGGCGGTGTCGATGGCCTGCTGCATGTGACCGACATTTCCTGGCGTCGTCTCAACCATCCGAGCGAGGCGCTGCAGGTCGGCCAGACCGTCAAGGTGCAGGTGATCAAGGTCAACAAGGAAACCCATCGCATCAGCCTTGGCATGAAGCAGCTTGAGGAGGATCCGTGGGCGGCCGTGGAAACCAAGTATCCGGTTGGCGCAAGGCTGACGGGCCGGGTTACCAACATCACCGATTACGGCGCCTTCGTGGAGCTGGAGCCGGGTGTCGAAGGCCTGGTTCACGTATCGGAAATGAGCTGGACCAAGAAGAACATTCACCCCGGCAAGATCGTTTCCACCAGCCAGGAAGTCGAAGTGCAGGTGCTGGATGTCGATGCCTCGCGCCGGCGCATCAGCCTTGGTCTGAAGCAGTGCACGGACAATCCGTGGGAATCCTTCTCCGAGAAGTATCCGCGCGGTACCGAGATCGAGGGCGAGGTCAAAAACATTACCGAGTTCGGCCTGTTCATCGGTCTGGACAACGGCGTCGACGGCATGGTGCACATGTCCGACATTTCCTGGGATCTGCCGGGCGAGGAGGCGATCAAAAACTACAAGAAGGGCGATATGGTCAAGGCCGTCGTTCTTGATGTGGACACGGAAAAGGAACGCATCAGCCTCGGCATCAAGCAGCTTGAGAACGATCCCTTTGCGGCGGCTGCCGAACTGAAGAAGGGCGATGCGGTGACCTGCACGGTTGCCAATGTGCTCGACAGCGGTCTGGAAGTGACGCTCAGCAACGGCGTGCCGGGCTTCATCCGCAAGGGCGACCTGTCCCGCGACCGCAGCGAGCAGCGCCCCGAGCGTTTTGCTGTCGGCGACAAGGTGGATGCGCGCATCACCAATATCGACAACCGCAACCGGCGTATCTTGTTGTCGGTCAAGGCCCTGGAACTGGCCGAGGAGCGCGAGGCGGTCGCCAATTACGGCTCCACCGATTCGGGGGCGAGCCTGGGCGATATTCTCGGCGCGGCGCTGAAGGCCAAGGCCTCGGGCAGCGAAGAGGAAGGCGAAAAGGACAAGGAGTAATCCTCGTTCCGGCAGTATGCCGGTTTTGTACCGCCATGAGACCGGCACCCGGAAGGGTGCCGGTTTTTCTTTGCATATTCGGCACTTATATCTTCCCGAAGCCTTGACGGATGGCGGGTCGTTCTGGCACCATCCCGCGATGGTGGGGGCTGGTTCAAAGCCGCGTCGCGTAATGTGCATGTCTGGGATGGTTCCGAGCAAGGTAACAGGGAACGGCGTTCAATGATAAAATCAGAATTGGTGGCGAAAATTGCCGCGCAGAATCCGCATTTGTATCAGCGGGATGTGGAGCGTATTGTTTCCACCATTTTCGAAGAGATTTCCGCCGCGCTGGCCCGGGGCGACCGGGTGGAGCTGCGCGGGTTCGGTGCTTTTTCCGTCAAGAAGCGGGCGGCCCGCATCGGGCGCAATCCCCGTACCGGCGAAGCTGTCAGCGTCGCTGAAAAGGCTGTACCCTTCTTCAAGACCGGCAAGGAACTGCGCGAGCGTTTGAATGCCGACAGCGGGACGTGACCGGAAGAAGCGGGACGTAAGAGGAAGACGTAACAGGAAAAGGACAAGGGGATTTCGGGGCCCCGGCGGGCTGGTCGCTCCTTGTCCGCCGGGTTGATGTGTCCGGGCTGCTCAGGGTTTCGGCGAACTGCCGTGTCAGGAATTCCCGCCCGGTTGTTCTTTCAGCGGCTGCCTGAAGCGGCCGCCATTGCTGTGGGGCCAGGGACATGCGCTATCTGTATGCACTCGCCGTTCTCATCGCCGCCATTCTTGCGGCGCTGATTGCCATTGCCAACCGCCATATGGTGATGATCAGCCTCGATCCGCTGCCGGTGGAGGGGCGGATGCCTCTTTATCTGCTGATACTGATCTGCCTGTTTGCCGGTGTTGTTACCGGCCTGCTGATTGGCGCCATCGGCAAGATGCGCCTGCGTGCGGAACTGGCCCGGGCGCGGCGGCGCATCGCCAGCCTGGAGCGTGCGGCCGCCCTGCAGGACGGACAAATGCGCGAAACCCCGGCCGCATTGCCACAGCCCAGGGATGCGGCATAACGGGACAGTTTCATCATTTCTGCCGGATGCGCCGGGAAAATTTCACCAGAACGGACGAATTGCTGCCATGAACTTTCTCGATGCCGCAACGGTGGCCGCGCGCCTGGATTATCCGGGGCTGATCGCGGCGCTGAGGGATGCTTTCCGGAAGGGGTGCGAAGCGCCGACCCGCCACCATCACACGATCGCCTTTCCCGACAACCGCCCCGCGGGAACCCTGCTGATCATGCCGGCCTGGGATGAGCGCCTCCTCGGGGTCAAGACAGTGACGGTGATGCCGGAGAATGCTGCCCGCGGTCTGCCGTCTGTGGCAGGTGTTTACATGCTGACGGACAAGGATACGGGTCAGCCCCTGCTTGCCATTGACGGGGTGGAGCTGACGGTCCGGCGTACTGCCGCCGCCTCGGCCCTTGCGGCATCCTTTCTGGCGCGCGCGGATGCCGGTACATTGCTGATGGTTGGCTCGGGGGCGCTGGCGCCGCATCTGATCCGCGCGCACTGTCATATGCGTCCGATCCGTCATGTCATGATCTGGAACCGCAACCCGGAAAAGGCGGTGGCATTGGCTGAGCGGCTGGACGGCACCCTGCCGGGGGTGAGGCTGACAGCGGCGGAGGATCTGGCAGAAGCGGTGCCTCAGGCGGATGTGGTTTCCTGTGCTACCCTGTCGCGGCAACCGCTGATCCGGGGGGAATGGCTGCGGGAAGGAACCCATATCGATCTTGTGGGAGCCTTCCGTCCCGATATGCGCGAAAGCGATGATGAGGCGGTGCGCCGCTGCCGCCTGTTTGTCGATACCTTCGATGGCGCGCTGACGGAAGCGGGGGATCTGCTGCAGCCGCTGAAGGATGGTGTGATTACCCGCAATGATGTCGAAGCCGGCCTGGCGGAGCTCTGCCGGGGTGAGCACCCCGGCCGGGAGGGCAGCAGGGAAATGACGTTGTTCAAATCCACGGGCTGCGCGCTTGAGGATCTGGCCGCTGCCGCCTATCTGTGGCGGCAACGCGAAAACGGATAGGTTCAGCCGGAAACGTCGATACGCAACGCCCCGAGGATCGGCCCCGCGCTGCCCTCCTCCTGCACGATGATGACGCAGCCGTCGCGGCCGGCGGCGGCGATGGCGGCAAGATCGAGATCATAGAGCGCCTCGCCCCCCGACCAGGTGCCGAGGGGGCGGATGCGGCGTACGACATTGAAATAGTCAAGCTCGCGGGCGCGGTTTTCGCCGCGGGTAATGCGCACCTTGCGCCGGTAATCGATTTCCGCCAGCCAGACGGTTGCCGGTTTTGCCGGCGCCGGTCCCTGCAGGCGAAGCTGGCCGCCATTGCCCCTGCGTTCAAAGGTGATGTGAACCGGGGGCGCCATCATGCGCACATAATCGATCGCCGTTTCAACGGCATTGCGGTTGGAGCCGACTTCCTGACGCCGCCCGCCGATGACCATCTGCGGTGTGTAGACATAGCGCAGATTCATTTTTTCGGCATAGCGGCGCTGGCGTTCGGTTGCCGCCGGCAGGGCGAAGGTATCCTTCCAGCCGATGTAGTCCCAGTAATCGACATGAAAGCTGAGGCCGATGACATCGCTGCGTCTGGCCAGCTCGCCCATATAGGCATCGGCAGGCGGGCAGGAGGAGCATCCCTGGCTGGTATAGAGTTCGACCACGACAGGTGGCTTGCTCTCGGCCCGGGCGGCGACAGCCATTACAAGTGCCAGCAGTGACAGCATGATCATTCGCATGCCATCAGATTAGGCGGCGGCCGGAAAGCTGGCGAATCAACACTCGGTGATGGTGGCGTTACCGCGGCGCGGCGCAGCGGGTGGCGATGAGCGCATGTCCGGTCTTGATCGGTACTGTCGTTACCTCTACCCTGAATATATCTAAATATATATTATAGGTGACATAATGACGGTGAGGACAGAGCGGCAGGGCGCCATCTGGACAATCATTCATGACCGCCCCGAAGCCCGTAACGCCATGGATCCGGACAGTGCCGATGCCCTGCAGGAAGCCTTTCTGGCTTTTGAGGCTGATGAACAGGCGGCTGTTGCCGTCCTGTATGGTGCCGGCGGGGCCTTCTGCGCCGGGTGGGATCTGAAATATGGCGCATCCCTGGATGAGGACACGCCGCTGGGTGAGCTGGACATCCCGCCCCTGCCTGCCGACGGGCGGGGAAACGGCAGTGAAATTCCCCGTGGCGGGCTGGGGCCGACCCGACTGGAACTGGACAAACCCGTGATTGCCGCCATTGCCGGCCCGGCGGTGGCCGGTGGGATGGAGCTGGCCTTGTGGTGCGATATCCGCGTCATGCAGGAGGACGCTTATTTCGGCGTCTATTGCCGCCGCTGGGGCATTCCGCTGCTGGATGGTGGCACCGTACGCCTGCCGCGGCTGGTGGGGGAGGGGCGCGCGCTTGATATCGTCCTGACCGGGCGCAGGGTCGATGCGGCAGAGGCCCTGCGTATCGGATTGTGCGAATATGTGGTCGAAAACGGTTCCGTGCGCGAACATGCCGAGGCATTGGCCCGGCGCATTGCCGCCTTTCCGCAAGCCTGCGTGCGGGCGGATCGCCGCTCCCTTCTGGCGCAGCACGGGCTGCCGGTGCGCGATGCCCTGATTCAGGAATGGTACAACGGCCGTCCCGTACTGCGCGAAGGGCTGGAAGGGGCGCGGCGTTTTCGTGATGGCCTGGGCCGCCATGGCGATTTTTCCAGGATCCGCTGAGGGCGGGAAGTCGTATCTCCCGTATGATCTTACGTTCTTGTGGAGAAAACGATGAAGCATGTCTTTGCCCTGGCGTTGCTGATGTTTGTTCTTGTTCTCTCCGCTCCGGCGCGGGCGGGGAGTCATGAAGTGGTGCTGCTGGATCCGGCAGAACCCTTTGCAGGGCTATGGCAGAAACAATCCTTTGGCAAAGGCACGACCTATACCAACACTGTCCTGGACGGACAGCCCGCCATCCGGGCCACGGGCCGGGGGGCGGCTGCCGGGCTGTTTCGGGAGATTTCCTTTTCTCCGGGCGATTACCCGCGTCTGAAATGGCGCTGGCGGGTCGATGATCTTCCCGCTGGCGCCGATATCCGCCGCAAGGATACGGATGATGTCGGTGCGGCGCTGTTCCTGCTGTTTGGCAGGCCGGGGCTGTTCCGCCCCGAACCGCAGACATTGGCCTATTCCTGGACAGCGGCGAGCACGACACCCGGCGAGGTGATCACCAGTCCTTACCATCCCGGCAGTGTGCGCAGTATCGTGATCGAAAGCGGTGCCGGCAAGCTGGGTCAATGGGTCGAGGAGGAGCGCGACATCATTGCCGATTTCATCCGTGCTTTCGGCCATGCGCCCAAGGGGCCGGTCCGGGTGATCGCGATCTGGAGCGACAGTGATCAGACGAGGGATACCGTCAGCGCCGCTTTCGGTCCGATAAGGGCCCTGCCTGCGCGCACGGCCCGATCCGGGCGGTGACCGGGTGAAGGGAAGGTTTCTTCCGCCTCACCGTACCCACCCATTGACTGAACAAAAGATATATTCTAATCGATGTGGATCTTCCGATAAGGACGGTACCGGGGGCTTCTGTCTGAAAAGGGAAAAGCCATGAGCAAGGGATTGCTGTGTATCGATTTCATCAATGATATCGTTCATCCGGACGGCAAGCTGGCCGGTATCGGTTATGGTGAATGCGTCGCCAGGCGCGAGACACTGAAGCATCTGGCATCGGCGCTGGCGCGTTTCCGGCAGGCCAAAGCGCCGGTTGTTCATGTCCGGGTCGGATTTTCACCCAATTACTGCGAATTGCCGCGCCGTTCTCCCCTGTTCGGTCAGGCAGAGGAATTCGGTGCGCTGATGCAGGGGGGCTGGGGAACCCAATTCGTTGGCGAGGCCTTGCCGGTGGAGGGAGAATGCGTCATGACCAAGCGCC
>CAYXDL010000067.1:2905-8847 GCA_964463775.1 uncultured Hyphomicrobiales bacterium | reverse complement strand
ATCGATTTCTGGCGCCGCTGGCACATGACGCTGAGCCGCTTCCTGCGCGATTACCTGTATATCCCGCTGGGCGGGAACAGAAAGGGCCGGATACGGCGCTATATCAACATGTTCATTACCATGGTGCTGGGCGGCCTGTGGCACGGCGCCGGATGGACATTCATCGTCTGGGGGGCGCTGCATGGTGCCTATCTGGCACTCAATCATCTCTTCCGCCATCTGCGGCCCGGCGGCACATCGCGCACCGGCCTCATTACCGCCCATATCCTGACCTTTCTGGCCGTTGTCATCGGTTGGGTTTTCTTCCGCGCCGACAGCATTGGCGCAGCAGTGAACATTCTCACCGGCATGAGCGGAGCCAACGGAGTGATGCTGCCCGAGAAACTAATATACCTAATGGAAAAAATTCCGGCTTTTAAAGCAATTGGAATTTTTTCATTTCAGGGACCGGGGTTGGGGGTGATCAGCAGTATCTGGCCCTTCCTGGTCCTGCCACTGCTGTATCTGATCGCCGTCGCCCTGCCCAACAGTCAGCAATGGCTTGAGGAAAAGGCCGCCGGCCTGCGCCGTTCGGCGCTGATCCAAAACGGTTTTTATTTTACCCTTGGCATCATGGGGGTGTTTGCCATAAAGACCATGCTGTTCGCCACCAGCAGCGAATTCCTTTATTTCAATTTCTAGGAACCAGAGCCTGAAGAGTAATCAAAAAATACATGAACATAGGATCGAAATTCGTGAATCAAACCAGAGAAGAAGCTATCACATGAAAAATGATTCTAAAGACCGTGACACGCCCGATCCGATACATGGAAAAAATCGACTATTATTGATTGTTGCCGGAGCCATATTGGCCATGTCACTATGGACTGCGTTGTTCTTTTTTCAAATTGGAGCACCGACCACTTCCTCTGAATGGATAGATAATATATATAAGAAGAAAGAAAGATTGATTGAGGAATCAACACCTCCCAGGATAATTCTAATTGGAGGTTCAGGCACCTTATTTGGATTTGATAGTTTAAAAATATGCAAAAGTACAGGTATCAAAACTATCAATTTTGGCACACACGCGGGACTTGGTATTGACTATATTTTATACAGAGCCAAAAAAGTACTTCGTTCTGGTGATATTGCCGTTATCGTGCCTGAATATTCCCATTTCACATATACAGGGCCAAAAGAAGAAACTCAAATAGACTTTGTTATCTCAAGAGACCGTGATTATTTTTTCAATAGACCATGGAATGAAAAACTTCAGTATATATACAGAATGTCACTTCCGCGTCTAATGAGTGGCATTTACCACAAATTAAATAAAACCAAGATAAATGTTAATGGCCTGTATGGAGTTCATAACATTAACAACCTTGGTGATCAAATCAACATCAAAAAAAGCCAGCGCACAAAAAGTGATATTATGAGACTTAAAACTGCGAAACCCGCAAATATTGCATCAATATCAACAGAGAGCAGAAAAATATTAGAAAAGTTCTCAATATTCGCAAAATCAATGAACGTAGATATATACATGACCCCTCCTGCAATTTTAGATCACAAAATATACCATACACAAAAATATAAAAATTTTTTTTCTAACATAAGGAAGCTAGCAGAAGAACTTGGATATACGCACATAGGAAACGAAAACGACTTTATTATGCCGGAAGACATGTTTTTTAATACAATATATCATTTGAACAGCACTGGTGTTGAAAAGCGCACCGCGCGGTTCATCGCCCTGCTGAAGCCCTATATCAATCAGCGCCCTCAGGACGGCGATCGCGGGCCCGGATGTGGTCAAGCCAGCTCTGCGCCTCGATGAAGACCCGGGTGATCTGCGGATAGGCCGCCTTGATACGTTCCTCAAGACGGCTGATCAGACGCTCCACCTCCTCCGCGCTCAGATCATTGGAAAAATCCAGGCTCAGGGTCAGCAGAACATCCCGGGGGCCGAAGTGCAGCGTCAGCAATTCATTGACGTGAACGATTCCCGCTTCCGTCTTCAGCAGGCGTTCTATCCCTTCGACGACCTCGGGCGCGGCGGCCTCACCGATCAGTAAGCCCTTGCATTCGATGGCCAGGAATATGGCCGTCAGCGCCAGAATGGCACCGATGATCAGCGATGCCACCCCATCGAGCACCGGCATGTCGAGTGCCACGCCAAGCCCGATACCGGCCAGAGCGACCACCAGCCCCAGAAGAGCCGCCGTATCCTCGAATAATACGGTGAAGGTCGCCGGATCCTTGCTGCGGCGCACCGCCGTCAGGGTACCGAGCCTGCCCTTGCGCTGGCTGAATTCCTAACAGGCCACCAAGAAGGAACCGCCCTCAAACAGGAGCGCCAGACCGAGCACAATGAAATTGATATGCGGATCGGTGAATTCGTGCGGCTCGATGACCTTCTGCACCCCCTCGTAAATCGACACGCCGGCACCAAGGGCAAAGACCAGGATGGCAACGATGAAGGTCCAGAAATATAGCTCCATCCCATAGCCGAAGGGATGCTGACGGTCCGCCGGGCGGCGGGCACGGCGCAGACCATGCAGCAACAGCAGCTGATTGCCCGTATCCACCGTTGAATGCACTGCCTCCGACAGCATGGCCGAGGACCCCGTGAAGGCGGCGGCGGCATATTTGGTAAGCGCGATCAGCGAATTTCCCGCCAATGCCGCGAAAATGACTTTTTTCGATCCTTGAGAAGACATGCCCCCTCAATAGCGCAGCGGGATGCGGTTGCAAAGCATCAACCGCCGCCCCCCATGGGGAAAAAACGGGTGCGCATGCGCTGAAGATAGGCCATCAGATTGGCCGTTTCAGACAGGCAGCGTTTCATCTCCGTTTCCAGCGTCGCATCGGCAACGGCGCTGAGCATCGCATAGGTCGTGGCATCCAGGGCACACGGAACCGGCCCCATCATGTATTCATGCCTTCCCAACCAGGCCGACAGCGCACCGATATCCGCACGGCCGAATTCCATGATGGTTGCCCGTTCATGCCGTCCCAGCCCGTGTCCATGCAGGCTCCTGCGGGCATTTTTGCGCGCCACCGCCGCCACAGCCCCGCGCACAGGGGCCGGGACAGGGGCGAAATAATCCTGCCTGACGACATCCCAGTTCTTATCCTCCAGCCATCTTTCATAAACGATGACCCAGTAGAAACGTTCCTCCATCATCGCGGTCAGGGACCGGGCCGCCGCACGATCACGCGCGTTCAGCCCCGGCCAGGCATCGTAACCGTGATGCTCCTGCAGATGACGGCATATCAGCGATGAATCCGGTATCTCCTCCGGGGGGTCCGTCCCCTCATCGCGAATATAGGGCAGCTTGCCCAGCGGCCCCTTGCCCGGATCCGGCAGATAGACGGTTTCATAAGGCACGGCCGCCATGCGCAGCAGCAGATCGGCCTTCACGCAAAAAGGGCTGGCTGATACCGGCAACCCCAGGCCGGGCGGCAGGGAATATAGGGTGATCATCATCGATTCCTTTGTGATATCGGGTCTGCCTCCCTTATACTGACACCCTGCTGACAACGTTGTGTCAGCAGGGAAATCTTCCCGGAAGATATCTCGTCGAGCTTGCCAGGAGCTGCCATGCGCCGTGCGGACCGGCTTCTTGCCATCATTCAGATTCTGCAACGTCACCGCAGACTGATCACGGCGGCGGCCATTGCGGCGGAGCTTGAGGTATCCGTGCGCACCATCTATCGGGACATGGCCGCCCTGATGGCCTCAGGCGTGCCGGTGGAAGGGGAGACCGGGGTCGGATACATACTGCGCGAAGGCTATGACCTGCCGCCGCTGATGTTCAGCACCGATGAAATCGAGGCCATCATGCTCGGCACCCGCCTGGTCGCCGCCGCCGGCGACCGTTCCCTGGCCCGGGCGGCCGCCGATGCCTTGGCCAAGATCAGGCAGGTGCTGCCCCGCGAACGCGGCGGAACGGAACTCTATGCCCGCCTGATCGCCCCGCCCGGAGGCACACTCGGCGGCATGGAGGAACGCCCGCCACCGCAGGATCTGGCATCCCTGCGCCGGGCAATCCGCGAGGAGCACAAGATCCGCTTCGCCTATCGCGACCGTCACGAAACGGCCAGCCAGCGCACCGTCCGCCCTCTGGCGCTGGTGTTTGTCGATGGCTACCGGATGCTTGTCGGCTGGTGTGAGCTGCGCGACGATTTCAGAACCTTCCGCACCGACCGCATGGCGGATATGCGCATCCTTTCCGAACGCTTTCCCGGGCAAGGCCGCCTCCTGCTGCAGCGCTACGTGTCGGTAATGCCGGAAAAGATGCGCGATGCCATTATCGCGGACTGAAACCGCAACCGCCCGTTGCACAAACGATGCCGGTATCCGCCAAAGCGATTGACAGCCCTTTTCGTGCATCACTATTCTAGCGCCGTGTTTTCAGCATCTGCATTTCAGTCTTCCCGGATACGATTGTGGCCCCAGCGAATAATGCCCCCTCTCCACTGGTAACGGCAGTTGTCCGCACCTATAACCGCGCCGATGGTTTCGGCAAATCCGTCGATACGGTGCTTCAGCAGAGTTTTCGTGATTTCGAGCTGATCATCATGGATGACTGTTCCCGGGACCATACGCCCGAACGGGCCCGTGCCTACGAACAGGCCCATGACAACGTCCGCTATATCCGCCATGAAACCAACCGCGGCCCCGGCGCCGCCTTCAACACCGCCATTGCCGCCGCGCGCGGCCGCTATATCGCCTTTCTCGATGATGATGATCTGTGGCGGACGGACAAGCTTGAAAACCAGCTACGCGCCTTCAGCGAGGCCGATGAGCGGACCGCCCTGGTCAATTGCGGCGTCCAGTACTGGGACGGAGAAAACAATACTCCGCTGCATACCTGGATCCCTGAGATGAGCGGCAATGTCTACTGGCAGGCGCTGGGCAGCAGCGGCCATATCTTCGGGCCGCCATCCGCCGTGATGATGGATCTGGCGGCGGTGCGCAAAACCGGCCCCTTCCGCGAGGACATGCCGCGCGGCTGCTGCCAGCAATACTACCGCCGTCTGGCCCGGGACTTTCACATCCGGGCCATGAACAAAATT
Organism: uncultured Hyphomicrobiales bacterium; assembly: GCA_964463775.1. Classification (GTDB taxonomy): domain Bacteria; phylum Pseudomonadota; class Alphaproteobacteria; order Minwuiales; family Minwuiaceae; genus JALXAG01. The sequence goes on along the minus strand of CAYXDL010000067.1, from coordinate 3,780 downwards.
GGCGTCGATTACTATTATCACAAGAACGCCATCACCTATGTCGCCAGCCGTGCCGATGTGCAGAAAGATATCGTCTCCCGCCGCATCCGCCTCGACACCTTTGCCGAAGACATGCCGAAAGTACCGGGAATCTATGCCCGCGAACTGGGCAAGATGGCGGAGCTGCATTTCAAGGTTGGTGAAATCGCCGAGGCACGCGCCTATCTGAAACAGGCAGCCGCATATGCCCCGCCAACCCGTCGGGAACGGCTCATCGCCCTGCTGTGCGGGGTGGAGGGGGTCGGCCGGCTGGCCTCGTCCCTGTTGTGGAGGGGGCGGAAGCTGCGTTCCGCGCTCAAGGCGCCATCGGCGCCGCAGGGAAGCTGAGCGAGGATGGATACCGTATGAAAATCGCCTATTTCGGTAACGGCGCCCGCGGCATCGCCTGCCTTGATGCCCTGCTGGAAGCCGGACATGATATCGTCGCCTGCATCTGCCATAACCTGCAGACGGACCTGGCCCACCATGCGCGCAGGCACGGATTGACGGTCCTCGCCCCAGAGCGCATCAACGATGTGGATACCGCGGCAACACTGCGGGCACTGCATGCGGAGCTGTTCGTTCTGTCAGGCTACAACCGCATTCTGCGCCCTGCGATCATCGATATTCCGCCCCGTGGCTGCCTCAACCTGCATGGCGGCAAGCTGCCCGAATACCGCGGTTGTGCGCCAATCAACTGGCAGATCATCAATGGGGAGAGCACCGGCGGCTGTGCCGTCCTCTTTGTTGATGAGGGGATCGACACGGGCGATATCGTTGAAGAAGCCACCTACCCCATCGGCCCCGATGATACCGCCAGCGATGTCATCGCCCGTCAGCTGGCTCTGTTTCCGCCC
>CAYXDL010000067.1:0-2895 GCA_964463775.1 uncultured Hyphomicrobiales bacterium | reverse complement strand
CTGCGCGCCGTGACGGCCATGGAACAGGGCACCCTGCGCCGCCATCCGCAGGATCCGATGGCCGGGGGCTATTACACCCGCCGCTATCCGCGCGATGGTGAAATCCACTGGGAGCGCGATGACGCCGGGCGCATCCGCAATCTGATCCGCGCCCTGGTGCCGCCGGATTATCCCGGCGCCTTCACTTGGTTTGAGGGGCGCAAGCTGATCATCGCCCGCGCCGAGGAATTATCACCACCCATTTATGGCGTTCCCGGCCGGGTTCCGCTAAAAAGACCGGGGGGGATTGTCGTCTGTTGCCGGGACCGGGCATTACTGGTCACCCATGCGCGGTTCGAGGACGGGGCGACATTCACCAACCCGGCTGATTTCATCCCGATCGGCGCCGATCTCGGCGCCGGGACGCACAGAACCTGATACAGCGGCTTAGCATACGGAGAGCACATCTTGTCTGACAAACGTTACGCCTTCATCACCGGCGGCCTAGGTTTCATCGGATCCACCATTGCCCGGCAACTGCTCGAACAGGATATCGTCGATGGTGTCATCGCCTTCGATCATTTCGGGCGTTACGTTTCCTCCCTGCATCCGGCCTTCACCGATTACCGCAAGGAACGGCTGAAGGGCATCGAGGACAAGGTGATCGTCCGCCGCGGCGAGGCGAAGAACTTCCATGCCCTTTACCGTGTCATCGATGAATACCGCCCCGAATACATCTTCCACCTTGCGGCCCTGCCCCTGGCAAAGCCCGACAATATCACCGCTGAGGAGGCCGAGGAGGGATCCGTCTCGGCCACCTCCAATTTCTTCGAGATCATGGGCTATCTGAAAAAGAAGGAAGGCTATGAGCCCAGGCGCTTCGTCTATGCCTCCTCCTCCATGGTCTATGGCGATTTTCAGTACGATCCGGCGGATGAGAACCATCCGACCAACCCGAAGGAAACCTACGGCACGATGAAGCTGGCCGGCGAGGTCGTCACCCGCGGCATGAGCAACCTTTATGGCATCAAATCAGCGATCATTCGCCCCTCCGCCGTCTATGGCGCCAAGGACATGAACCGCCGCGTCTCCCAGATCTTTGTTGAAAAGGCCCTTCTGGGGCAGAAGCTGAGCATCCAGGGCGCCGATGAAGCGCTCGATTTCACCAATGTCAAGGACGCGGCCAACGGCTTCGTGCTCGCCGCCATCCGGGACGAGGCGATCGGTGAAACCTTCAACATCACCAATGGCAAGGCCCACACGCTGCTGGAATATGCCCAGGAACTGCAGAAACATTTCCCCGATCTCGAATATGAGATCATGCCCCGCGATGAATTCCGGCCCAGGCGCGGCACCCTGTCGATCGAGAAGGCCAGCCGTCTTCTCGGCTATGCCCCCCAGGTAACGCTGGAGGAAGGCATCCGCGAATATGTGGAATTCATGCGCAGCAAATTCCGCCCCTGATCCGGCAAAACCTGAACCGCGAGAACATCACATCATGGCCGAGACGGACCCGATCAAACTGTGCGTCCCCGATATCGGGGAAGATGAACTCTCCCTCACCCGGGAGGTGCTGCAATCCGGCTGGCTGGCGCATGGCCCCTATAATCACAAATTCGAACAGGCCTTCGCTGATTATATCGGCGTCAAACACGCCATAAGCTGCAATTCCTGCACTTCGGCCCTGTTCGCCGCCGTCGACGCCCTGGGAATAGGCGGAGAGGTCATCGTTCCCTCATTCAGTTGGGTGGCAACGGCCAATATCGTCGTCACCAACGGTGCCACGCCGATCTTTGCAGACATTGATTATGATAGCTGCAATATCGACCCCGCGGCGATCGAGGCGGCCATTACCCCGCATACCGAGGCCATCATTCCGGTGCATTTCGGCGGTCAGATGGCCGATATGGACCCGATCATGGCCATTGCCGAAAAACACGGGCTGGCGGTGATCGAGGATACGGCCGAAACCATCGGCGGCACCTATAAGGGGCGTCAGGCCGGCAGCATCGGGATAGGCTGCTTTTCCTTTTTTCCGACCAAGAACATGACCACCGGCGAAGGCGGCATGCTGACCACCAATGACGATGCGCTGAACCGCAAGGTGCGCGCCATGATCGCCCATGGCATGGATTCCACCACCTTCCAGCGCGAAAAAGCCGCCACCCCCTGGTACAGAAACGCGGTGATGGCCGGGCATAATTTCCGCATGCCCAACGCCGCCGCCGCCATGGGCTACGTGCAGCTGGGCAAGCTCGATGACATGAATGCCCGCCGCCGCCGTCATGCCGAACGCATGATCCGCGGACTGGAGGATATCGCCGGGCTGGACCTGCCGCGCGAGCAGGAGGACCGCCAGCATGTCTACCAGATGTTCACGGCAAAACTGGCGCGTGACATCGACCGTGACGGATTCGTCCGCCGCCTGAATGAAATGGGCATCGGCGCCTCCGTACACTTCTACCCGCCGATACACGAGCAGGAATACTATCGCAAATTCCCGCATATGCGCCCCCACGACCTGAGCGTGACGGAGGATGTCGCCCGGCGCATCGTCAGCCTGCCGATGTATCCCGGCCTCAGCGATGGCCAGGTAGATCGTATCATCGATTCTGTCAGATCGGCCCTAACCGCCGGATAGGGGGACTGGCTTTCTGCCTTTTCCTTTAGGGCAGGCGTAGTGCGGCGATGACAATCTGAACCGCCCGCATTCGAGCCTGGGTGGCCTGACGCCATGGGAATATGCTAATCGGTCCGTCATGGACCAAAACCTGAACAGAGCTAACCTGTAAACGCGGACTCTTTGGGGAGCAGGTCACTGGAGTTATCGACCGCGTTCAGGGTAGATGTTTATAACCGACAAAAGCCCGGTGTGGTTCCGGGCTTTTTTGTTGGTTGCGGGGGCAGGATTTGAAC
>CAYXDL010000066.1:0-8915 GCA_964463775.1 uncultured Hyphomicrobiales bacterium | reverse complement strand
ACCGTAAAATCCTGACTGAAAACGAAGACCAGACGGCCATTGATGGTGCCATAGCCGGTCACCACCCCGTCGCCCGCCACCTTCTGTTCATCCATGCCGAAATCGACACAGCGATGTTCGACGAACATGTCCCATTCCTCGAAGGACCCTTCATCAAGCAGCAGTTCGATCCGCTCACGGGCCGTAAGCTTGCCCTTGGCATGCTGGGCATCGACACGGCGCTGGCCGCCGCCCGCCCGGGCTTCCGCGCGTTTCGCTTCAAGCTGTCTGATGATGTTTTCCATAGCATCCTCATCTGTCTGGCCGGACGGTCAAACCGCCATCTTCCGGGCACCCTGCCTGCCCGCCATGCTTCGGTGGCCCGCCTGCCTGCCGGAACAGGCGGACACGCCGCGCTTTGCATATCACTAATGGCGCGAACAGGCCAGTTTCCATCCCCCCGCGTGACCCTTGGTCGCAGAAACGGGTTTACACCCCGCCTTTTGCAGAGGCCAGCAGGGTCAGATAGCGTTCAGCCTCCTCCATGCTGGTCAGCAAATGCATCCGCCGTGCCATGGCCTCCTTGTCCTCGCCCCATTGCTCGCGCTGGAAATCCTCGTCGATCTGGCTGACGCTAAAGGCTTCCCGCGCCTTCAGCCGTCCGTGCAGAACGGCCAGACCGATCACCAGCGAGCCGCTGACCCCGACCAGCGTATGCAGCGCGGACAGGGTGAAGTCATCGCAGGCGGCAACCGCATCGCGCAGGGCCGCCAGCGCCTGCTCATCCTGCGGGATATGCACAATTCCTGTCGTAACGGCCAGCCGGGCGCCGAAACGTTCCGCGCACCAGGATAACAGCGGATCCCAGCAGGCCGCCTGGCGCATGATCAGGGCTTCAGGATATTCGGCTCGGTAACACAACAGGTCAGAGCCGCCATAAGCCGCAATCTCGCCAACCACATGCGCCCGCTGCGGGCTGACGCGGTCCATGGCCGTGGCGGCAAGGCGCATCATCGGCATGGTGGCAGGATCGACCTTTTCCGCCTGTGCCTCCCATTCCTCCGCAATGGCCTTTGCCAGAGCAACACCCGGCAGAACCATATCCCGTTTGGCCGGGGTCCTGACCGGCCGCCCGTCGAGAAACACCCCGTAACCGCCCAGATGCTCAGCGGCATCCGCGTTCTTGTAAAACCGTTTCATCCGTCGCTCAAAACCTTGTCTGCCATGGCCGGCAAATCGTCATAGTCATGTATGATCACCCGCGCCGAGGCCAGTTCGTCAACCCCGTGATATCCCCAGCCAACACCGATTCCCGCCACACGGGCCGCCACCGCCATATCCATATCGAAGCTGGTATCACCGATCATCACCGTGTCATCGGGATCGGCACCGCAATCCTCCATCGCCGCCAGCAGCATGGCGGGGTGCGGCTTTCCCGGGTTGAAATCCGGCGTCTGCAGGGTAAGAAACCAGTCCTCCATTTCCAGCCGTTCCAGCAAGGCCCGCAGGCCGCGCATCGACTTGCCCGTGGCCACGCCCAGCATATAGCCCCGCGCGCGCAGCTTCTCCAACGCCTCACGCGCACCGGGATAGAGGGGTTCCGCCATATCAGGCTCCCGGCGCAGCTGAAAGAATGCCTCGCGATAGGCCGCGACCACATCATCCACTTCTGTCACGCAGTCATCGGGCATCAGGCGCACGATCGCCTCGGCCAGGGAAAGGCCGACAACACCGCGCACCGCCGCGCGCGACGGCGAGGGCAGGGCAAATGCGCCAAAGGCCTCGGCCATCGCGGCATGGATCAGATACTGGCTATCCACCAGCGTGCCGTCACAGTCAAAAACCGCCAATCGCGCTTTATCTTCCCTCATGGCTGGGATATCCCTTTACGACGTTCACAATCAGGATGGTTCCCATGCATGAAGAACATCTGACCCAACTCGGCCAGCATACCCCCCTGCCGCAAAGCCCTGAGGAAGCGGTTCTGGAAACCGTGCCCAACCCGCAGACGGGCGTGACCTATCTGGTGCGTTTCACCTGCCCGGAATTCACCTCGCTCTGCCCGATCACCGGTCAGCCGGATTTCGCCCATCTGGTTATCGATTATGTGCCCGGTGAAAAACTGGTGGAAAGCAAATCCCTGAAGCTGTTCCTGGGTTCCTTCCGCAATCATGGCGCCTTTCACGAGGACTGCACCGTTGCCATTGCCCGCCGCCTGGAACAGGCGATGGCGCCGCGCTGGCTGCGTATCGGGGGCTACTGGTATCCGCGCGGCGGCATTCCCATTGACGTATTCTATCAAAGCGGAGAACCGCCCGAGGGGCTGTGGCTGCCGGATCAGGGCGTCGCCCCTTATCGGGGACGCGGCTAGGCAAACAGCAGAAGAACCCATCACATCACCCTGCCATTCACACCATTCCGCCATCGGGATCGAAAACGGCGAAAGGATCCTCCTGCTCCCCTGCATCGAAACCGAGACGGGCGAAGCTCTCCGCCATATGGGCCGGCAAGGGCGCCACGATCCGCCGCCGCCCGCCGCCCGGATGTGGAAAATCAAGGGCCCGGGCATGCAGATGCAGCTTCCGCGCCACCAGTGACCCCGTCAGGTCGCCGCGCTGGCCGTATTTTCCATCGCCCAGTATCGGATGGCCGATGGCGGCGCAATGCACACGCAGCTGATGGGTCCGTCCGGTACGCGGGGACAGGGCCAGCCACGATACCCGCCGGCCCGCATGATCGATCACGGCATAATCGCTGATGGCCTTCTTGCCCGCCTCGTAATCGACGCTGACACGCTCGCCACCCCGCCCGGGCGCCTTGCGCAGGGGCAGATCGATGGTGCCCCGCTGAATATCCGGCCAGCCGGCGACCAGTGCCCAGTAAACCTTCATGACCTGTTTTTCACGAAAAGCCCGGGTCAGGAAATCCGCCGCCGCACGGCTGCGTGCCAGCAACAACACCCCCGATGTATCCCGGTCCAGACGGTGGGTCAGACGCGGTTTTTCCGGCAGACGGCCCTTCAGCCCCTCAAGCAGCCCGTCCAGATGGCGCCGCTGTCCGCTGCCGCCCTGCACGGCCAGCCCATGGGGTTTGTTGAGCACGATCACCTGATCATCCTGATAAAGGATCATCGCCTGCAACAGGGCACGGTCCTGCCGGTCCGGCTGGCGGACGGTCGGGGGGGCAGGCGGCCCGCCGCCCTCTTCAGGCATGGGCGGCATGCGCACCACCTGCCCCGCTTCCAGCCGCTGCGAGGCTTCGGCCCGGCGGTTGTCGACGCGGATATCCTTCCGGCGCAGGCGCTTTTGTATCCAGCCCTGCGTCAGATGCGGGAAACGCCGCCTGATCCAGCGATCAAGGCGTTGTCCGGCATCGTCCTCGCCGATTTCATGCTGGCTGCTCTGGCCCATATTGCTACCGTTCAATCCTTCTCGTGTGCGCGGGCATCGCGGATGCGCTGCCAATAGGTCAGCCGCCTGGCGATTTCACGCTCGAAACCGCGTTCCCGTGGCCGGTAATAATTTTCCCGCTTCATGTCATCGGGGAAATAATTCAGCCCCGCGCTGCCCTGTTCCGTATCGTGATCGTAGACATAGCCTTCACCATAGCCCAGATCCTTCATCATCTTCGTCGGCGCATTGACCGCATGCATCGGCGGGGGCAAAGATCCATGCTTTTTCGCCGATCGCATCGCCTTCTTGAATGCCGTATAGGCGGCATTGGATTTCGGCGCCGTGGCCAGATAGATCGCGCATTGCGCAAGCGCCAGATCCCCTTCCGGCGATCCGACGAACTCATAGGCATCGCGCGCCAGCAGCGCCTGCTGTAGGGCTTGCGGATCGGCCAGGCCGATATCCTCGGAAGCGAAGCGAATCATCCGCCGCAGGATATAGCGCGGATCCTCCCCGCCCGCCAGCATCCGCGCCAGCCAGTACAGCGCCGCATCCGTATCCGAACCGCGCAGGGCCTTGTGCAGGGCGCTGATCAGGTTGTAATGAGCCTCCTGCCCCTTGTCATAGAGCGGCGCGCGCCGCTGCAATACCGCCCCCAGCCGGGCGGCCGGGATGATTTCGTCACCGGGCAGGGCAAAGAGTTCCTCGGCCATATTGAGCAGGTAGCGCCCGTCCCCGTCCGCCATCGCAGCCAGCGCATGGCGCCCCTCCTCATCGAGCGGCAGTGAGGATCCGCTCAAAGTCTCGGCCCGGGCCAATAACGCCAGCAGGGCCGGCTCATCCAATGCCCTGAGCGGCAGCACCTGACAACGCGAGAGCAAAGCGCCATTGACCTCGAAGGACGGATTTTCCGTTGTAGCCCCGATCAGAACGATGGTGCCGTCCTCGACAAAGGGCAGAAACCCGTCTTGCTGGGAACGGTTGAAACGATGAATTTCATCGACAAACAGCAGGGTCTTTTGCCCTGCCTGCGCCCGTTTGGCCGCGCGATCGATCACCTTGCGGACATCGGCAATGCCTGAAAAGACAGCCGAAAGCTGTTCGAATTCCATCCCCACCTCCCGCGCCAGAAGGCGGGCGATGGTCGTTTTCCCCGTGCCCGGCGGACCCCACAGGATCAGTGACCCGATCCGCCCCGTCGCCCTGATCCGCGCCAGGGGGCCGTCATCGCGCAGCAGATGATCCTGCCCCAGCACCTCATCGAGGCTGGCGGGGCGCAGCCTGTCCGCAAGGGGGCGGTGCTCATTGTCACTGCCGCTTGCGGATGGCGCACCGTCATCTGAAAACAAATCCGTCATCACGAACGGAAACTGCGCCTGAGGATCTGCCCCTTACGCTGGATACGGAAGCGCCAGTTTCCCTGCGCCCGGCGCAGGGCCGCCAGCAAGGTATCGACGCGATCAATCCGGGTACCGTTCAGTTCCAGGACGATATCCCCGGGGCGGAAGCCCAGCCGTGCGGCAGTACTGCCGCGGGCTATCTCCAGCAGGATCACGCCTGACAGGCCATAGGGCATCTCCAGCTCCTGAATGACGGCCGGGGAAAGATTGGCCGCCACCGCCCCCTCAAGGGGGTTGCGGCCGCTGATGCGGGTATCGTTGCGCGGCGGAATTTCAGGGGCCGCGCGCAGAGCAATGCGTGTCTTGCGCTTGCGTCCGTCCCGATAATAAACCAGATCCGCATAGCCACCGACGGCCAGTGTGGCAATGCGAAAGCGCAGATCATTGGGTTCCTGCACCATATGGCCGTTGATTTGCACCACCACATCGCCCGAACGCAGCCCGGCCTTGTCCGCCGGGCCGCCGGGATAGATATCGCTCAGCAGCACCCCGACAGGCCGTTTCAGGCCCAGCCCCTCGGCCAGATCGGGCGTCACCGGCTGACCGGAGGCCCCGAACCACGGCCGTACGATCTTGCCGCCCTGCTCGGCACTGCGCACGATGGAGGCGACAAGATCCGCCGGAATGGCAAAGCCGATACCGATCGAACCGCCGCTTTTGGAAAAGATCGCCGTGTTGATGCCGGCCAGCTTGCCGTTCAGCGTCAGCAGGGCGCCGCCGGAATTGCCGGGGTTGATCGCCGCATCGGTCTGAATAAAGGATTGCACACCGCCACGGAAAACATTGCTGCGCGACAACGCGGAAATGATTCCCATGGTTACGGTCTGCCCGACACCGAAGGGATTACCGATGGCGATCACCACATCGCCGACCTGCAGATCATCCATATTCTCGAAACTCAGCGCCGGAAGCTTCTGCCCCCCGGTATCGATGCGCAGCACCGCCAGATCGGTTTTTTCATCGGCAACAACGACGCGGGCATCGAATTCACGCTTGTCATTCAGCACCACACGGATCGAATCGGCACCGGCGATGACATGGTTATTGGTAACGATCAGACCATTGGCACGGACGATCACCCCCGACCCCAAGGCATTCTGCACCTTCCTGCGCTTCTGGCCGAAAGGAAATTCGCGGCCGAAAAAGCGGCGGAAGAACGGATCATCGAACAGCGGCGAGCTTCGCGTCTGCACCAGCTTGCGCGTATAGATGTTGACCACCGCCGGCGCCGCCTGCCTGACCAGGGGGGCGAAGGAAAGGCGGATTTCCTCACGCGATTCAGGAACAACACGGATGGCCTGTGCCCTGGTCTCAGCCACCCCCCCCGTCAGCACAAACAGTACGAGAAGGCCGCCCAGCCACCGGGTCAGCCTGCCGGGGCGGGCGGATTGCATGGTCATCGCTGTCGCCGGTTTCGTTCGTTCCTGCATGATCATCCGTCCATTCTGGCACTGGCGCATAAAAGCAAAAAGCAGCCCCGTCCTGCCGGGGCTGCTTTGCATGCTACATCCGAAAAAAGGCGTTTACGCGGCTTCTTCAGCCTCGTCCTCGCTCTCCTCGGCCGTCGGCCCGGCATCGGTTCCCTTGGCATCCGGATCACGGTCCACCAATTCGATCACGGCCATCGGCGCGGCATCGCCATAGCGGAAACCGGCGCGGATAATGCGCGTGTAACCGCCCTGACGGTCCTTATAGCGTTCGGCCAGCGTATCGAACAATTTATCGACAATCGCCTTTTCCGGCAGATAGGCCAGCGCCTGACGCCGGTTATGCAGCCCGCCCTTTTTGCCCAGCGTAATCAAACGCTCGACAATGGGCCGCAGTTCCTTCGCCTTCGGCAGGGTTGTCCTGATCTGTTCGTGCTTCAGCAGTGCGACCGCCTGACTGCGGAATAAGGCACGCCGGTTGGCACTGTCGCGGTTGAGTTTCCGCCCACTTTTGCGATGACGCATAATCCAAGCTCCTGATCCGCCTATGCGGAACCCTTAATACTGATCTTCCAGTTTCTTCGCCAGATCCTCGATGTTTTCCGGCGGCCATCCCGGTACATCCATACCGAGATGCAGCCCCATCTGGGACAGCACTTCCTTGATCTCGTTCAGCGACTTGCGGCCGAAATTCGGCGTACGCAGCATTTCCGCCTCGGTCTTCTGAATGAGGTCACCGATGTAAACGATATTGTCGTTCTTCAGGCAGTTGGCTGAACGTACCGACAGTTCCAGCTCATCGACCTTGCGCAGCAGGTTGCGGTTGAAGGCCGGCTCCTCGGAATCCTCGGCCTGAGCTTCCTCGACCGGTTCCTCGAAATTGATGAAGAGCTGAAGCTGATCCTGCATGATGCGGGCGGCAAAAGCCAGTGCATCCTCTGGCGAGACGGTGCCATCGGTCTCGACATCCAGAATCAGGCTGTCATAGTCCAGCACCTGGCCTTCGCGGGCACTCTCGACCTTGTAGGCCGCGCGCACCACCGGGCTGTAGAGGGCATCGACCGGAATGAGACCGATCGGCGCATCCTCGGGCCGGTTCTCGGAGGCAGGCACATAACCCTTGCCGGTATTGACCGTCAGCTCCATGTTGATCGAAGCTCCCTCATCCAGATGCATCAGCACCAGATCGGGGTTGAGAATTTCGATATCATGGCCGCATTCGATCTGCCCGGCCGTCACCGGCCCCAGCCCCTCGGCGCGCAGATGCATCTTGCGCGGACCGTCGGCATGCACGCGCACCGCCAGAGACTTCACATTCAGCACGATATCCGTCACATCCTCGCGGACGCCGGGAACGGAGGAGAATTCATGCAGAACGCCATCGATATGAATGGCCGTCACCGCCCCGCCCTGCAGGCTGGACAGCAGAATGCGCCGCAGCGCATTGCCAAGCGTCAAGCCGAAACCGCGGGCCAGGGGCTCCGCGATGAAGGTGGCCTGCCGGGCCGGGTCCACCCCGGGTTCGACGACCAGCTTGTTCGGCTTGATCAGTTCCTTCCAATTTTTCTGGATCACGACCCTGACCTCTGCTTTCTGTCTTTTCCGTGTGCCGCCGGCAGGCGGCATCATCAAGGATAACGCGACAACCCGCTCAGACGCGGCGGCGTTTCGGCGGGCGGCAACCGTTGTGCGGGATCGGCGTCACATCGCGAATCGACGTGATCGTGAACCCGACCGCCTGCAGGGCACGCAGCGCGGATTCACGCCCCGAACCCGGCCCCTTGACGTTCACCTCCAGGGTCTTCACACCGTGCTCCTGCGCCTTACGTCCGGCATCCTCGGCCGCCATCTGCGCGGCATAGGGCGTCGACTTGCGCGAGCCCTTGAAACCCATGGCGCCGGCCGACGACCAGGCGATGGCATTGCCCTGCGCATCGGAAATGGTGATCATGGTGTTGTTGAACGTCGCATTCACATGCGCAACACCGGCGGTAATATTCTTGCGTTCACGACGACGAACGCGCGTCTTGTCACGTGCCATTGCTGACCCCTATGCGAGTGCTATTTCTTCTTGCCGGCGATGGGTTTTGCCTTGCCCTTGCGGGTACGGGCATTGGTATGCGTACGCTGACCGCGCACCGGCAGACCACGGCGATGGCGCAGGCCGCGATAGCACCCCAGATCCATCAGCCGTTTGATGTTCATGGCCACTTCACGGCGAAGATCGCCTTCGACCAGATATTCCTTTTCGATCACTTCGCGGATCTGAATCACTTCGGCATCGCTCAGATCACTGACCCGGCGGTCATCGGCAATGCCGACCTTCGCGCAGATATCCCGGGCCGATTTCGGCCCGATACCGTGAATATAGGTCAGTCCGATCACCGCCCGCTTATTCGTCGGTATGTTCACACCAGCTATTCGCGCCACGCTTGTTCTCCTTAAAACCGGCTCAGGCAACACCCATGAACCCGCCTCGCCTTTCGCAGGCGCGCGAGTATAGGGGCGTTACCGCAATAGTCAACTATCCAGATGCCCTTACGGTCAGTTACCGTTGAGCACCTCTTCTATCTGACGGGCAACCTCCTCCATGGAGGCCATACCGTCGACTGTCCTCAATATGCCCTTCTCCCGGTAAAACGGCAGAATGGGGGCGGTCTGTTCCCGATAGGCCGCCAGACGGGCTTTCACCGTTTCGGGGTTGTCATCGGGACGTC
>CAYXDL010000065.1:0-8958 GCA_964463775.1 uncultured Hyphomicrobiales bacterium | reverse complement strand
AGGTCGGCCTGGCCTGTGGCGGCACCATCCGCATCATGGTCGAGGCCGTGGACGAAAGCGGCGGGGAAGCGTTGCCGCCCTCATTGCTGCGTGCAATCGCCGCCGCCCCCGGTGAGGGGCGCTCGGCGGCCCTGATCACCCATACAGACCGCCCCGGCCATGAACTGATCTATCCGCTGGAGACCGGGAAAGACACATCCCCCCTGTACAGCGCCGCCCGCGAGGCCGTCATTGCCGACAAGGCGCGCATCGTTGCGCCGGATGATGAGGAAGTCTTCATCAATATCTTCAATCCGCCATTGCGCATGATCATTGTCGGTGCAGTGCATATCGCGCAGGATCTGGTGCCGATGGCACGCATCGCCGGCTATGAGACCATTGTTGTCGATCCGCGCCGCTCCTTCGCCACGGAAGCCCGTTTTCCCGATACCAGGCTGGAGACCGGCTGGCCGGACGAGGTATTGCAGGCATTACGCATCGATCACCGCACTGCCGTCGTGACCCTGTCCCACGATCCCAAGATCGATGATCCGGCGCTGATTGCCGCCGTGGACAGCCCTGCCTTCTATATCGGGGCGCTGGGCAGCACGCGCACCCATGCCAGGCGTCTTGACCGCCTCCGCGAAGGCGGCATGAATGAGGCGGCGATCGCCCGTATTCATTCGCCGGTCGGCCTCGATATCGGTGCCCGTTCTCCGGCGGAAATCGCCGTTTCCATCCTGGCCGAAACAATCCGCAATCTGCGCAAGGGCCCATCGTGATCTTCGCCGATTTTTCCCCCGATGAAGCTCTGGGCACGCGCCTGGCTCACAGGATCCGGGCCGGGGATGTCATCCTGGCGAAAGGCCATGTCATTTCCAGGGAGGATATCGCCCTGCTGCAGGCGGCGGGAATAAAGCGTATCCGCGCCGTGAAGCCTGAAGAGGGCGATATCGGCGAGGATGAGGCGGCAACAGCCATTGCCGCCCTGCTTCGCGGCGCGGGGGTGACAGCAGAACCCGCCCATACCGGCCGCTGCAACCTGCTGGCGGCCCGGGACGGTATTCTCGGCATCGATACGGCGGCAATCAATGCCCTGAATGGCATTGACGAATCCATCACCCTGGCAACGCTGCCCGCCTTCACCCCGGTTTATGCCGGGGATCTGGTGGCCACGCTGAAGATCATTCCCTTCGCCGTGCCCGGCCATGTGTTGACCCGATGCCGGAACACCCTGCCCGGACCGGTCCTGTCCGTTCTTCCCGCCATCAAGAAACATGCCGGGCTGATCATGACCCGGCTGCCGCATTTGTCGGAAAAGGTTCTGAACAAAAGCCGCGCCGTCATGGCGGCACGGCTGGCGGCACTGGGGGGGCGGCTGGCGGAAACCGAAATCTGCGCCCATGATGAAGATGCCGTTGCCGCCCTGATCGGCAAGCAACGGGATCTGGGTTGTGATCCGATCCTGATTCTCGGCGCCTCCGCTGTCTGCGATCGTCACGATGTTATCCCCTCCGCCATGGAACGGGCCGGCGGCACCATCATCCGCTATGGCATGCCCGCCGATCCGGGCAATCTTCTGGTGCTGGCCGAACACGAAAACCGTGCCATTATCGGGGTGCCCGGCTGCGCCCGGTCGCCGAAGCTGAACGGCTTCGACTGGATCCTGCGCCGTGTTGTCGCCGGACACATTCCCGACAAGGAGGAGATCGCCGCCATGGGTGTCGGCGGTTTACTGAAGGAAGCCGCTTCCCGCCCCCTGCGCCGCCAGGGGGAAACATCACCCGTATCGCCATCGCGTGTTGCCGCGATCATTCTGGCCGCCGGGCGTTCATCGCGCATGGGCAATGCGGACAAGACCCTGCTGCCACTGGATGGCCGGCCGATGATCGCCCATGCCATGGAAACGGCCCGGCAGGCGGGGCTTGGAAAAATCATCATTGTCGCCAATGCGGCCAACAGAGAGGCCATCGCGCGCATCGCCGCGGAAGAAATCACCGACAGGCCTGCCATCGTGCTCTGCAATGACAAGGCGCAATCAGGGCTCAGCCGTTCCCTTCAACTGGGAATCGCCGAGGCAGCGGGGGAAAAAGAGATACAGGCCGCCCTTGTCATGCTGGCCGACATGCCGCGCCTGTCGCCTGCCACCATCATCCGTCTGATCGCAGCCTGCCATCCCGAGGAAGGCGTTTCGATCTGCGTACCTGCCTATAATGGCGAACGCGGCAATCCGGTTCTGATCGGCCGGCGGCACTTCAGCGAAATCAACGGGCTGACAGGCGATGTCGGCGCCCGGCACCTGATCGGTATCCATGAGGATGAAACCGCCGTGATCGCGGTTGACGATCAGGGTATTCTGCTCGATATCGATGATCGGGCGGCTTATGATGCTGCCCGGCAGGAAACCGGCTGATCCGGGAAGGGCGATGATTGAGGATATTTATCAGAAGGAATTGCTGATGCTGGCCGCTCAGGCCTGCGGTGCCGGACGGCTGGAGCATGCCGATGCCGAGGCCAGCGTCGATAATCCCATGTGCGGCGACCGTATCGATGTGCAGATCGCTTTCGCTGAAAAGCAGCGGATCAGCGGCTTCACCTATGAGGTCCGTGCCTGCGTGCTGTGCCAGGCATCCGCTTCACTGCTGGGCCGCCATCTGCCCGGCCTGGCCGCCGGTGAAATCGCCGCCATGGAAAAAGAACTGCGTGAATACCTGAACAACGATCAGGAGCAAAAGGCAAATGAGAAACCAAGCATTGCCGAATTCGTGAAATTCGCTCCTGTCCGCCAAGTAAAAAGCCGCCATAATTGCGTCATGCTTCCCTTTCAGGCCATCAGGGAAGCCTTGCGGAAGGCTCAGCTTTCCGAAAAGGCGTAAATTTAACCAATTATTAATCAAAAAGACAAAAGATTCATGAGCACAAGGGGCGGTTCCGGCAACCGCTCCCTCCTTCGCATGTGGGTGAGCGGTGCCGTAAAAAGGCATTCCGGCCCTTTCATTACGTATGGGAAAGCCCTGCCCCGGCAGCGCTTTCAGGGAAGGTCAAGTGGTTCAGTCAGCAACCCCATCGGCGGAAACGGGGGCAAAGGAACAGCAGCGCTCCGCTCCCTCCGCGAGGGCCGCATGGCCAGCTTTCTGCCTGACGGCGGCAGGGGGCGCGCTCGCCGGTCTGCAGAACCTCTCTCCCCTTCCCTTCAGCGGCTGGGCCGGCATGGGGCTTGTTGCCGCCGGCGGCCTCTGGGCGTGGTCTCTTCTGCGCGGCTATTCTGAGGAGAGCGCCCGGCGCAGGCGTCAGTCCCGCGATTTGTACAAACTGCAATCCCTTGTCGACACCGTTGGTGATGAGTGGTTCTGGGAGGCGGATGAAAATCTGCGCATCACCTATCTGTCGGCCAATTTCGACATTCTGACAGACCGCCGGCACGACGAACTGACCGGAAAGGCCCGCCTGGACATCCCGCCTGAGGAACTGCGGACGGATCAGCCCCTTCCCCTGCGCCTGCATGCCTTCCCCACCCGCCTGCGCATCGGCGAAACGGAGGAGGAAATCATCCCCGTCGTCATCCATCTGCGCCAGCTGTGTGATGAAACCGGCCGCGTCACCGGCTATGCCGGGCGGGCACGCCGCGACAACCGGCGGGGGCTTCGGGTCTCACCCTCCGCCCGCCCGCGGCGGCGGCTGGCCGATCTGCTCGATTCCATCGAGGAAGGCTTCGCGCAATTCGACCCTGAAGGCCGGCTGACCCGTTACAATCAGCATTTCTCCCGCATATTCAGCAGCCTGCCGGACAGTCTGGCCCAGGGAAAGACCTTCGGCGAGATCATAGACATGGCCGTAAAAAGCGGGCGCATCGTCATGGCCGGAAAGCACGGCCACGACATTGGCACCACCCTGAAGGAATTCTTTTCGCTGGAAACGGGTATTTGTGACATCCGTCTGAGTGACGGACGGATATTCCAGTTCCGCATCAGCCATGATGAAACCCAGCAAGCCATCCTGCTGGCGGCGGATGTTACCGAACTGCGGCACACAGCGGATGCGCTGCGTGCATCCGAACAGCGTTTCCGTTCGCTGGTGCATAATACGCGCTCGCTGGTCTTCTACCGCAAGGATCAGGAAGGCAAAGGCACCATTTACGGACGCGATGCCGAGGAATTCTTTGCCGTACCAGGTGGCTCGCGCATCGATATCGGGGACTGGCACGCCAGAATCCATGAGGAGGACCGCGCCCGCTATCTGGAAATGGAACGGGAGCGGGAAAACAACGATCATGAGTTTACGGTGGAATTCCGCTACCACCATCCGAAAAGCGGCGAGATACGATGGGCGCGCGAGCGAGCCTATGTCAGCTACGACCCCAATAACGGCAAGCGCTATTGCGACGGCTATATCATTGATATCTCAAATGAGAGAAAAGCCGCTGAAATGCAGGAACGGGCCCGTGAGGCGGCGGAAATGGCCAACCGGACAAAAAGTGAATTCCTGGCCAATATGAGCCATGAGCTGCGTACGCCGCTGAACGCGATCATCGGGTTTTCTGAAATCATCCGGAAGGAAATGTTCGGCCCGATCGAAATACCGCAATACCGCGATTACGTGGCCGATATTCACGATTCAGCCCGTCACCTTCTCGATCTGATTCAGGACATCCTGGATGTTTCCAAGGCCGAATCCGGCAAGCTGGACATGCACGAGGCTGAATTCAGCCCCGCCCATGTCGCCCGGCGGGCGCTGAAGATGGTTGCCGAACGGGCCCGGCAGGCGGAAATCACCCTGGAAGAAAGGATCGATCTGCCGGAAAACATCGCCCTTTACGGCGATGAGCTGAAAATACGGCAAATTCTGCTCAACCTGCTTTCCAATGCCATAAAATTCACGCCCAACGGGGGACGGGTCGCCCTTGCCGCCAGTATTGCCGAAGACGGCAGCATGCATTTTTCCGTCAGTGATACCGGCGTCGGTATGCGCAGGGAAGATATTCCCAAAGCCTTTCAGTCCTTCGTGCAACTGCCCAACAGTCTGAGCCAAAACCATGCCGGTACCGGGCTGGGGCTGCATCTGGCGCGGATCATGGCCCGGCTGCATGGCGGGGAACTGACCCTCGAAAGCGAGCCTGGCATCGGCACCACGGCCCTGCTGCAACTGCCGGCCCGGCGCATTCGCCAAAGCCATGCCCCGGCATCCTCCCCACCCCCGGAAGAAGGGCATGAAACGGTACCGCTGGATGTTCTGTGCATCGATGACGATCCCGCGGCAGTCAGGATCATGGAGGCTCATCTGCAGGCCATCGCACCGGGCAGCCGCCTGCGCACCGCACAAACGGCCGAGGAAGGCATGGCCGCTGCTCTTCAGCAGCGTCCCGATATCATTTTCATGGATCTGAAAATGCCGGGCACGGACGGGCTGACCGCCGTCGCGCATATGGCGATGAACCATCTGCTGCGCGATATCCCGGTCATTCTGTGCTCGGCCATGGAACTGGATCAGGGCAGCCAAAGCATGCTGCCCGATTGTGTCATCGGGGTCATGAACAAATCCGATATCGGCCCGGCCATGCTGAAGAGTGCGCTGGCACCGTTGTTTCTGGAAAATACCCGGAAAAAAGAACAGGGTCCCCTGGCCCGCCTCGCCTGAGATCGGGAACGCTTCAGGGCTTGATCGTCACCCCTATGCCCGAAACGACCAGTTCCACCCGGTCCGCCAGCGCGCCAACACGCTGGTTGAGGTGGCCCGCGAAATCGCGAAACCGGCGTGCCAGGGCATTTTCGGGTACGATACCCATGCCGACCTCATTGGTGACCAGCACGATATCCCCCCGGCTTTCGGACAGGGCGGCGCAGAGTCTTTCCACTTCCTTCTCAATATCAGCCTCGGCCAGCAGAAGATTGGACAGCCACAGGGTCAGACAATCGATAAGGAGAATGCGCTCACCCGTCGCCTGCGCGGCAATAACGCCCGGCAGGTCGGTTTCTTCCTCCACCAACATCCACTGCCCGCCGCGGCGGCGGCGATGGGCCTCGATACGCCGGGCCATTTCCGCATCCCGTGCCCGCGCCGTGGCGACATAGACAGGGCGAAGCCCGCTGTTCAGAACGATGTTCTCGGCATGAACGCTTTTTCCCGATCGCGCCCCGCCGGTAACCAGCGTCAGCACGGGTACCTCCCGCATGGCGGCGCGGCGGAGGCAAAGGAGAAAGACCGACTGTAAAGGGCAGAAGACCGATACGGGAAGGAAAGTGAGGCGGCGGTGGCACTCCCTAGGAGAATCGAACTCCTGTTTCCAGAATGAAAATCTGGCGTCCTAACCACTAGACGAAGGGAGCATCGCCGCCTGACGGAGGGCTTTATATGAAACTCCGCCCAGTATTTCAAGAGGGTATTTTTCCGATAACGCACTTTGTCAGCCTTCCCCTGCCATCCCCTGCGGCTGCGGCTCGGCCACATCCTGAATGATGAACTGAACCCGCCGCTGTCCCTGCCAGAAATTGACGCGCAAATAGCCCGCGACATGGACCGGTGCCGAATTCCGCTGCAGCAGGCGGGTGCCCCAGCTTTCACCTACGGCGCGAAAGGCAATGGCCTGAAGACGCTTGCCATCTCCGCCGCGCAGGGTCACGCGAATATGGTTTTCACCCACAATATCGGCATATTGCACCACCACATCCGGCACGACGAATCGGGGTTCGGGATTGCCGGCGCCGAAAGGGCCGAGACGATCGATCAGCGCCAGCATGTCATCATTGGCCGCCCCCGGCGCAAGCAGACCGTCTATGCCCAACCGGGCCTCCGCCGCCGTGCCTGCCAGGGCACGGGCTGTGCGTTCCTCAAAAAAGGCCCGGAAGGCGCCGAGCTTCTCCTCCGCCACGGTCAGCCCGGCCGCCATGGCATGCCCGCCACCATTGATCAGTAATCCGGCCTGCCGGGCAGCGGTGACAATCGCCCCCAGATCGATTCCCGGCACGGAGCGGCCCGATCCCTTGCCAACGCCGTCTTCCAGTGCGATCACGAATGCCGGCCGGCTGAACTTCTCCTTCAGCCGGCTGGCGACAATGCCGATAACGCCGGGATGCCAGCCCGCGGAGGCCACTGTCAGGGCCGCAAGGGAGGTATTATCCTCAAGCCGGGATTCGCTTTGGGCAATGGCCTCGTCAAGCACCGCTGCCTCGATCTGCTGACGTTCCCGGTTGTAATCGTGCAGGCGCCGGGCAATCCGCTCCGCCTCCGCCTCATCCTCGGTGGACAGCAGCCGCGCGCCCAAACCGGCCTCGCCCACACGCCCGCCCGCATTGACCCGGGGACCCAGCACAAAACCGAGGTGATAGGTCCCGGGCGGTTCCTTGATTCCGGCGACATCACCCAGCAGGCGCAGCCCCGGATTGCGCCGCCCCCTCATCACCTTCAGCCCCTGAACCACCAGCGCGCGGTTCACCCCGGTCAGCGGCACCACATCGCAGACGGTGCCAAGCGCCACAATATCCAGCCACTGGCGCAGATCCGGCTCCTGCCGGCCTGCCTGACCGGAAAAATATCCGCCAAGACGCAGGGCACGGTTCAGCGCCACCAGGAACATGAAAACAACGCCGACGGCGGCCAGCTGGCGGTGCGCCGTATCCTCGTCAACGCGGTTGGGATTGACCACGGCAACGGCTTCGGGCAGGGCGGCATCCCCCTTGTGATGATCGAGAACGATCACATCCAGGCCGATTTTCCGTGCATGGGCCAGGGCATCGAAGGCCGTGGCCCCGCAATCGACCGTGATGACCAGACCGACCCCCTGGCGCTTCAGCAGATCGAAGGCTGCCGCATTGGGGCCGTAGCCTTCCTTCAGGCGATCGGGAATATAGACGGAAATATCCGTGCCCAGCGCACGGAAGTAGCGCTGCAGCAATGCCGAGGAGGTGGCCCCATCGACATCGTAATCGCCAAAAACCGCGATTTTTTCCCCGCCCCGGAGAGCCGACACCGTCCGCTCCACCGCCCTGTCCATATCGAGAAAATGCGAAGGGTCAGGCATCAGATCACGCAGGCGGGGATCGAGATAGCTTTCCACCTGCCCGTCATCTATGCCACGGGCAATGAGAATGCGCCCGACAATATCGGGCAGGCCATGACGTTGCGATAACGCCATGGCCTGGCGTTCATCGGTGCAGCGATGCCGCCATGTCCTGCCGCCGAGGGAACAGGTGACCCCGAGAACCGGCGGTTGTGTGGCAGCGTTCATGCCCTCAGGGCCGGCGGTGGAAGGCTTTGACCTTGCGGACCGTACCGGTGGCGCTGCGCATGACGATGGATTCCGTCGAAATGCCGCCGTGAACGACACGCACCCCTTCCAACATCGGCCCGTCGGTTACACCGGTGGCGGAGAAGATCACATCGCCGCCGGCCAGATCCTCCAGCTTGTAGATGGCATCCAGATCCGTGATTCCCCAGCGCTTGGCACGGGCCAGTTCATCATCATTGCGGAAGACCAGACGCCCTTCCATCTGGCCGCCGATGCAGCGCAGGGCCGCCGCGGCAAGGACGCCCTCGGGCGCGCCGCCGGTACCAACATAGATATCGACCCCCGTAGAGGGATCCGAGGTCCAGATCACGCCGGCGACATCGCCATCGGTAATCAGGCGGATGCGGGCGCCGGTCTTGCGGATATCAGCGATCAGTTCCGCATGGCGCGGCCGGTCGAGCACACAGGCGATCAGATCAGAGGTCTTCACCCCTTTGGCGGCAGCCAAAGATTCCAGATTCTCGCCAATCGGCCGCGACAGGCTGACGACACCGGCGGGCAGGCCGGCGCCAACGGCGATTTTCTCCATATATACATCGGGAGAATTGAGAAGCTTGCCGCTTTCGGACAGGGCCATCACCGCCAGCGCCCCCGGGGCCAGCTTGGCGCAGATGGTGGTTCCTTCCAGCGGATCGAGGGCGATATCCACCTTCGGCCCCTTGCCGGTGCCGACCTTCTCGCCGATATAGAGCATGGGC
>CAYXDL010000064.1:0-9035 GCA_964463775.1 uncultured Hyphomicrobiales bacterium | reverse complement strand
AGCGGGAGCAGGTGGAATCATTCCGCTGCAGGCGATGGATGAGCGCTTTGCCGAAATTGTCTCCGCCGCCCGTTCCGCGGGCACGGCGGCGGGGAATGACGCCGGGAAAGAGGCACGGCCCGCTGCAAATCCGGAACCGTCCCGGCGGGTGTTCGACGATATCGCCCGGGATCTGCTGACGGCGCGCCAGACCCCGGCGGAGGAGAAGGAAGACTCCGCGGCCGACGGGCCGGTTGCCGTACGCCGTTGGGCGCCAAGGCGACGTGTGGAAAAAGCGCCCGATATCAGCTTTGCGGAGGATAAAAGGCAGGAGGAAAGCTGATCAGGCAGCCAGCAGGCGCAGGCTCACACCGGCCAGAAGAAGCAGGCTGGTCAGGTTCAGTACCATGCTGATGGCATGCAGCCGTCCGAAGGCGGCCCTGGCGGTTTCATCCTCGCGGGCGGCAAGGCGCAGCCGGGCCGTTTTGGGCAGAATCAGCACAAGCTGCAGAATCGCCAGTCCGGCCGCTGTGGCGAGGAAAAGAGCCTCGATGCGGTAGACATACAGCGACAGGGCCGAAAGCACAGCCATGACCGCCACCGTCTTGTGATAGGGCGGGAAGAGGTGATGCAGCATGTCGCCCGCCCGCTCGCGGCCCAGGCGGCGGAACAGGGCCGGGGCAAGGATGAGGCTGAAGAAAACCATCACCCCCGTTGCCATGGTGCTGAGAAATGTTCCCGCAACATGCAGGGTCAGGATGCTGTCCATGGCCGTCTCCGTGAATAATGGCGCGATATGCCGCCGCCGCGGATGTTACAGATAATAGACCAGAACATAGATGCCAAGAAGCAGGGCCACCCACAAGACCGTCGATCCGATGGGCCAGGTGCGGGCAATGATGCCCTGCGGACCGTGTGTGCGCTCCAAAGTCGCCTGAAAACGGTACAGCCGCTTCATCGCCGCATCGATGCTGCGCTGACGGATCAGCCCGCCGCGCAGGCTGAATTCACGGGCAAGCGCCGTCATGAAACGGCGGTAGAACCAGTCGAAATCCAGGGTGATTGTCAGTGTGCGCTTCATCAGCGGCAGCATCAGGAAGAAGGCCAGACCCGCAAACAGCAGCAACTGGAACTGGAAGACCAGATGGCTGGCCGTGTAGGGCACGTAATCGGCGCTGAAGGGCAGGGCGGCATAAAGCGGTGCCGGATAGATGCCGATGGCGATGCACAGAAAGGCGAAAATGTACATGGCTGTCTTCATCTCCGCCGGTGCATCCTTGGGCCGCAGGCCGGAATCCTTCTGGAAAAACACGAACCAGGGGAACTTGATGCCCGCATGCAGGAACACGCCTGCGGATGCCGCCGCCAGCAGGAACCACGCCCAGGCCAGCCCCTGATCGGCGGCGGCCTGCGAGATCATGGATTTGGTGACGAAGCCGGAGGTGAAGGGAAAGGCCGAAATGGCCAGCGCACCGATGATGCCGAGGATGGTGGTCACCGGCATGGTCCGGAACAGCCCGCCAAGATCGGTGCATTTGCGCATTCCCGTGCGATGCAGGACGACACCGGCACTCATCAGCAGCAATCCCTTGTAGATGATATGGGCGAAGGCATGGGCGGCGGCCCCGTTCAGGGCCATTTCGGTGCCGATGCCGATACCCGTGACCATGAAGCCGACCTGGTTGATGATCGAATAGGCGAGGATGCGCCGCATGTCGTTTTCGAGCAGGGCATAGATGATGCCGTAAAATACCATGTACAGGCCGATCCAGATCAGCATGCTCTCGCCGGGGAATCCCATCAGAAGCACGAATACGGCTGTTTTGGTGGTAAAGGCCGAAAGAAATACCGTGCCGGAGGGGCTCGCCTCCGGATAGGCATCGGGCAGCCAGGCGGAAAAAGGCGGTGCCCCGGCATTGATCAGGAAGCCGATCAGGATCAGCCAGCGCGCGATGCTGTCCGCCTGCATGGCGGTAAACTCGGCGCTGCCGGTTTCCAGAATATGGCCGGTGATTCCCGCCATCAGGATCACCCCGCCCATGAAATGCACCAGCGCATAGCGGAAGCTGGCCCGCCAGGCCTTTTCGGTTCCGGCGGCCCAGAGCACCATGGTCGAGGCCACGGCCATGATTTCCCAATAAACGAACAGGCTGATCAGATCGCCCGACAAGGTGGCGCCTATGGCGGCACCGCCATAGATCGTTGCCGCGGCCAGCTCGGCGGTGTTGGCGGTTTTCAGGGCGAATATGCCACCGGTGGCCAGCATGATGGCGAAGACGGTGGCGAACAGGCGTCCGGCGGTGGTGATGCGATAGGGGATGATTTCCATTCCCAGCGCCTGAAGAGTGAGCTGATCGCCCGGCGCGGCGGTCCAGATCAGCGCCAGAAGCAGCGCGGGCGCCAGCAGGACGGGCAGCAGACGCCAGGACCCGCGGAAAAAGGGCATCAGCATGCCGGCCAGGAAGATGTAGAGCGCGGGCGGGATCGCCTCAATCGTCATAATAGGTGTCCTCCCGCTTCAGGAAGATGCCCAGCAGTTTGGCAAACAGCACCATGGCGATACAGGTGACAAGCCCGTACCAGGCGGCAAAACCGAAGGTGCCGTCGATACCGAATTTCGGATGATGCTCGACAAAGAAATCCGCAAGAACCGACAGGGCAAGCATGACCGAGAAGATGATCCACAACAGGCGGATGGTCGCGGGCCTGACCAGCCAGTGATCGCTGCCGGGATCCGGGGCCTTGGGCGATGCGGTTTTGGTTCTGGCGTTCATCTCATGCCTCCGCTCAGATCCCCGCCAGCATTTTCGCCAGGGCGATTGCCGGATCGGGATAGAGGAACAGGGCCACCGTCAGCGCTGCCGTCGCCGCCAGCGCCAGCAGGATGGGCAGCGGTGCTTCCCCATGCGGGCGGGCGGCGTTTTCAGCGCTTTCCTCACGGAAGAAGGCAGCATGAACGACGGGCAGGAAATAGGCAGCGTTCAGCAGGGTGCTGATCACGATCTCGGCAATGGCCGGATAATGCTCCGCCGCGTAAGCACCGCTGAGCATGTACCATTTGCTGATGAAACCGGCTGTCAGCGGCAGGCCGATCATGGAAAAGCTGCCGATGGCAAAGGCGGTCATGGTGACGGGCATACGTTTGCCGATGCCGTCAAGCTGGCTGATTTCCGTCTTGTGGCCGGCGGTATAGATGGAGCCGGCGGCAAAAAACAGAGTAATCTTGCCAAAGGCATGGGCAGCGATATGAATGGCCGCCCCGGCCAGGGCGATCGGATTGTAGATGGAGACTGCCAGCACGACGTAGGAAAGCTGCGAAATGGTCGAATAGGCAAGCCGGCGTTTCAGATTGTCCTGACGCAAAGCGACAATGCTGGCTGCAATCACCGTGAAGGATGCCGCATAGAACAGCCAGTCCGTGCTCGGCTCACGGGCCAGAAGTTCCAGCCCAAAAACATAGACGGCCACCTTGATCACCGAAAACACGCCGGCCTTGACCACGGCCACCGCATGCAGCAGGGCGCTGACCGGTGTGGGGGCCACCATGGCGGCGGGCAGCCAGCGGTGCACCGGCATGACCGCGGCCTTGCCGATGCCATAGACGAACAGCATCAGCAGCAGCCCCACCGGCGCGCCGGAAAAGGAATTGGCGATCAGACCGCCATCGCGGAAGGTACCGCCGCCGGTGCTGGCATAAACCCATAAAATGGCAAGAAGCTGAAAGCCGATCGATGTGCCGATAAGGATTCCGAGATAGACACGCCCGGCCTTTCTGGCCTCTTCATTGCCCTTGTGGGTGACCAGCGGATAGGTGACCAGGGTCAGCGCCTCGTAAAAGAAAAACAGCGTCAGCAGATTTCCGGCAAAGGCGATGCCCATGGTGGCGGCAATGGCGAGGGCGAAGCAGACATAGAACCGCGTCTGCTTTTTCTCGTTGTTACCGCGCATATAGCCGATCGAATAAACGGAATTGATAATCCAGAGCAATGAGGCGACAGCCGCAAACAGCATGCCCAGCGGCTCGGTACGAAAGGCCATGTCGATGCCCGGCAGCACGCTGAACCAGACGGCGGCGGGGCGCGCACCGGCAAGAACGGCGGGCAGCAGGGCATAGACATTGACCGCCAGCGCCAGCGCGCTCAGCAGCGTCATGGTTTCACGCAGATTGGGGCTGCGCCCGCTCAGGGCGATGAGAAGGGCGCCCAGTGCCGGTATGGCGATCGACAGCGTCATGGGATCGGCAGGAAGCACGGGTGTCATGGCAGGCCCCCGGAAAGCAGGATACGCGCCGCTTCACTGGCCGCGCCGACGCTCAGGCGGGTGTCGAGGCCGAAATAGATGACCGCACCGGCCATCAGCACCACCATGGCCAGCATGAGGGCCGGGGCCTCGCGCATGCGGGCATTGTTCGGGGGATCGGTGAAGTAGAAGACCTCGATCACCCGCCAGACATAGATCACGGCGATCAGGGAACTGATCAGCAGTAGCCCGGCAATCGGCCAGTTGCCATCATCGAGCGCGGCCGATATCAGATACCATTTGCTGATGAAGCCGGCGGTAAAGGGCACCCCGATCAGGCTTATGCCCCCCAGGAAAAAGGCAAAGGCGGTCAGCGGCATGCGCCGCCCCAGCCCGTGCAGATCATGCAGTTCGGCACTGCCCAGGCGGTAGATCATGGCGCCGACAGCCATGAACAGGGCGCCTTTGGTGATCGCATGATTGAACATATGCACGATACCGCCGGTCAGACCGTCCTCATTGGCGAAGGCAATGCCGAGGATGATGTAGCCGATCTGCGCCACCGAGGAATAGGCCAGCAGTCGTTTGAGGTTGTTCTGAAAAACCGCGGCAACCGACCCGGCAAAGATCGCCACCAGGCTGAGCGGCAGCAGAAATTGCGAGAAATGCAGTCCGGCCACCGGCGTGGCCTGGCCGAAAATGATGAAATCGAAGCGCAGCAGCACATAGATCGACACCTTGGTCGCCGTTGCGGCAAGGAAGGCGGAAACGGTCGAAGGGGCGAAGGTATAGGCGCCCGGCAGCCACAAATGCAGGGGGAAGAGGGCGAATTTCAGCGCCAGCCCCACGGTCAGGAAGGCGGCGGCGGCCTTGATGGCGCGGGTATCGCGTACGGCGATGATCTTCTCGGCCATGTCGGCGATGTTCAGCGTGCCCGTCATCATGTAGATCAGCCCGACGCCGATCAGAAAGAAGGTGGCGCCGATGGTGCCGAGGATCAGATAGCGGTAGGCCGCCGTCAGGGCTTCGCGGCGCTTGCCGGCGGCAATCAGCACATAGGAGGAAAGGGAGGAGATTTCGAGAAAGACGAATATGTTGAAGGCATCGCCCGTGACCGCCATGCCGAGGAGCCCGGCAACGCAAAGCATCCAGGCGGTATAGAACAGCGGGTGACGGTCCTCAGGGATTTCCTGAAGAACGGAGGCGCGGCCATAGACCAGGGTAACGGTCGATATGGCTGAAACGATCAGCAGCAGCAGCGCCGAAAGCGTGTCGATGCGGTATTCAATCCCCCAGGGGGCGGCCCAGCCGCCGACCTCGTAACTGATGATGTTGCCGCCCCACACCGATGCCAGCAGGGTCGCGGCAATAAGGGTCGTGATCAGGCTGATCAGGGTGGCGATGATCCATGACAGCCCCCGGATTTGCACAAATGCCAGCAGTGACAGCAGTGGCGCGGAAATCAGCGGCACCACCACCTGCAGGATGGGAAAATGCCCGACAATGGCGGCAAGCAATGAAGTCACGATGCCCGGTCCATTTCTTGTACTTCGTCTTCTTCCACCGTGCCGTAGGCATCGTTGATACGTACGACCAGCGCCAGCCCCAAAGCGGTGGTGGCGACACCGACCACGATGGCGGTCAGTATCAGGACATGGGGAAGGGGGTTGGAATAAACGGTATCGGGATTGCCCGTCAGAATGGGGGCCGTGCCGCCGTCGATCTTGCCCATGGAAATGTACAACAGGAAGACCGAGGCCTGGAAAACATTCAGCCCGATGATTTTTTTGACCAGATTGCCGCGCGCGACGACGGTGTACAGGCCGATCATCATCAGGAAGACGAATATCCAGTAATTATAGGTCGAAAGCCAGGCCATCAGTCCTCCAGCTCTTCGATGTCGCCGATACCGTGATAACCGGCAAAGGCATAGAAGATCATCACCATGACCGAAAAGACGGTGATGCCGACACCGAGTTCGACAAGCCAGATGCCGAGCTCCTGTCCGAACACGCTGTCTCCGGCCAGAACCGAATAATCGAGAAAGTTGCCGCCAAGGAACAGGCTGGCGATCCCGGTGCCGGCGTAAAGCAGAACGCCGAGCGCGGCCAGAAAGCGCACTACTGCGTCATTGAGAAAGCGCTTCACCTCCGCCAATCCATAAAGAATGGCATAGAGTATATAGGCGACGGCAAAGATCACTCCGGCCTGAAAACCGCCGCCGGGGCTGTAATCGCCATGAAACTGCACATACAGGGCGAACATGACAATGAAGGGCAGCAACAGGCGCGCGACAATGCGCGGTATCAGATGATGCTTCATGATGCCTGCCTCTTCCTGCGCCGGCGCCGGCGCCGCTGGCGCCACAAAATGAAGGCGACGCCGATGCCCGCGGTGAAGATCACCGTGGTTTCACCCAGGGTGTCGTAGCCGCGATAGCTGGCCAGAACCGAGGTGACAATATTGGGAATGCCGATTTCCTCGCCGGATTTCTCGATGAAACGCCTGGACAGTTCCGAATGCACCGGTGCATCCGCGGAACCGAAGGCAGGAAAGTCCAGCGTGCCGTAGATAAGCGCCGCCCCCGTGATGGTGACCACCAGCAACGGCAGCAGCGGTTTGTGCGTCGGATCCTTTTCCCGGTTGGTGGTCAGCGCCAGCGTGCCCAGCATCAGCACCGTGGAAATGCCGGCCCCGACCGCGGCCTCGGTAAAGGCGACGTCCACGGCATCGAGCACGACGAAAATGGCGGCCATCAGCAGGCTGTAGATGCTGGCCAGCATCACCGCAGCGAACAGGCTGCGCATGCGCACCATGACGATCGCGGTGGCGGCAAGAAAAACCAGCAGGAGAATGTCGATCAGGTTTTCCATGATTCATTCTCCCCTTCCGCCCGCGACTTCCTGTCGTCGGGGGCTGATTCCGTTTTCTTTTTCTTGCCGCGTTTTCTGGCGAGTACGGGGCGGATGCCGGCAAACAGCGCGGAATTGGCCAGGGCATAAGAGGAGGTCGGGCTGGTCAAATACAGGAAAATCAGAATGGCCAGCAGCTTCACCGCAACCAGCCAGTTCGGGGCCTGTGTCGCCAGACCGGCCAGGATGAGCCCGGCACCCATCGTATCGGTCACACCGGCAGCATGCATGCGGGTATAAAGATCGGGCAGGCGAATGATGCCCAGACCACCGATGAACAGGAAGATACTGCCCGCGCCAATGAAGGCCCATCCCAATATGTCAAGGAGCATGTCAATCATCGGCGCCCCCCTTATCAGCGGTTTCCGGCAGTTCGATGGGGGCGGTGGCAGGTTCCTCCTGCCCGCCCAGATGACCAACGCGGATAAATTTCAGCACGGCCAGCATGCCGGTGAAATTGATCAGGGCATAGAGCAGTGAAATATCCATGAAATCGGGGCGGCCATTGAGAAAGCCAAGAACCGCGATCAGCAGCACGGTCTTGGTGCCGATCATGTTGACGGCGAGAATGCGGTCATAGACGGTGGGGCCCAGCAAGGCCCGGCCAAGCGCCAGGGCCATGGTCACCAGAAGGGCGGCGGCGGCGGTCACGAACATCATGGCGAAGGCTCCAGCGCGGCGGCACGGCGGTCCATCTCGCCTTCCGCCAAGCCTTCCGCTGCCTCACGCATCAGGGCATGCACCAGTATCACATTGTCGTGAACATCGACCGTGACGGTACCAGGGGTCAGTGTGATGGAATTGGCATAGAGCACCCGGGCCGCATCCGTTTTCTGGCTGGCACGCAACCGGATCATCGTTGGCGAGATCGGCAGGGAGGGTGAGAGGATCACCCTGGCGACATCGATGTTCGCCTTGACGATTTCCCACAGCAGCCACGGCCAGTAGGCCAGGGCACGCATGATGAAGGAAAAGGAAAAGGCGTTCCCTTCCTCGCGGTAAAAACGGTGGTACAGCACCGCCGCCAGGGCTGAAGACAGGGCCCCCAGGGCAATGAGGAACGGTTTGTAGATTCCTGAAAGCAGCAGCCAGGTCAGGAACAGAACGACAAATACGCCGATGGTCCTAGGCAAAGGGCCTCATTCCTCCGAAAAATGGTGTCGGTGCGCCATAATCCGCGCACGTTATGGCATGAGGGCGGGGGCAAGTGCAACAGTTTTGCCGCCCGGCTGAAATCAGCGGCAACCACAACGGGTACCCCCTTCCGGCACGCAACACGAAAGGGTAATTGAGAATATTTCCAGATGGTGATAGGATTTTAATATTAAAGAACAAAAACACAAAAAAACGGGTATTGATCATGCAAGCGCAGCAGAAGGAGGACCACCCGCCGCCAGTTGAAGTGATAAAGGCCCGCGGGAGGATCAAATGGTTCAATGCCATCAAGGGTTATGGCTTTATCGTGCCGGACGGCCTGCCGGGCGATGTGTTCATACATTTGTCCTGCCTGAAACAGGCGGGATTCGATTATCTGGAGGAGGGCGTCAGCGTCACCTGTGAAATCACCCGCCGCAGCAAGGGCTGGCAGGCGGTCAAGGTGATTGCGATTGATACATCGACCGCGGTGCCGAGCCTGAACTGCGTGCCCCTGCCGCCCAAAAGCCCCGTCCTGGCGGTCAGCGAGGCGGCTTCCGCCACCGATGATGGTTTTGAACCGACGGTGGTCAAATGGTTCAACCGCATCCGCGGCTACGGATTTCTGACGCGGGGCGAAAACACACCGGATATTTTCCTGCATATCGAAACATTGCGTCAGGTCGGGCTGACCAATCTGGAACCGGGACAGCCGGTTCTTGCCCGCATCGCGGCAGGGGCCAAGGGATTGCAGGCCCATGAGATCCGCCT
>CAYXDL010000063.1:0-9090 GCA_964463775.1 uncultured Hyphomicrobiales bacterium | reverse complement strand
GACCACTCCGGCACCTCTCCGTTCTCGGGAACCTGTTTGCGGTCTGGGTCGGGGTTGTTTAACCGAAAGCCGGGGCAGCATCAAGGGCTTAAAATCCGCACCCGCGCCCCTGGCTCACGCCGGTTTCCCGCCACAACCCGCCACGTTTCCGCCGGCACCGGCACTGGCCTTTTCACGGTCACGCCCCTATAATCGGTGCCACGGACATGCCCCTGTTCCTTCCGGTTTTCCCTGCGACGGCAAATCTTTGCCACGGGGCAGTGAAATGGATTGACAGGGGCGCAACGCGGGATATATTGCCCCACTCGAATTTCGATGCGGCGCGAGGTGGGCTTGCGCTGCAAATTTCTATTGGATGGATTCGGACCATGTACGCAGTCATCAAGACCGGCGGCAAGCAGTACAAGGTCGCCGAAGGCGACGTGATCAAGGTTGAAAAGCTTGCTGGCAATGCGGGTGAAGCGGTGGTGCTGGACCAGGTGCTGGCCGTCAATGACGGCAAGGCGCTGAAGGTCGGCACGCCTTTTGTTGACGGGGCCACGGTCGCCGCCGAGGTGCTGGAACAGGCCCGCGGGCCGAAGATCGTGATCTTCAAGAAAAAGCGCCGCCATGGTTACCGCCGCAAGAACGGCCACCGCCAGGAACTGACGGTGCTGCGCATCACCTCGATCGGCGGCAAGGCCAAGAAGGCGGCCGCAAAGAAGGCTGCGCCCAAAAAGGCCGCCGCCAAGAAGGACGACGATGCCGCCAAGGCGGCTGCTGAGAAGGAGTAACACCCCATGGCTCATAAAAAGGCAGGCGGTTCCTCACGCAACGGCCGCGATTCGGCCGGCCGCCGACTCGGCGTCAAGAAGTTCGGCGGCGAGCAGGTCATCCCCGGCAATATCATCATCAGCCAGTGCGGCACCAAATGGCATCCCGGCAACAATGTCGGCATCGGCAAGGATCACACCATCTATGCCCTGGTCGAGGGCAAGGTGAAGTTCCACAAGGGCCGCAATGCGAAGACCTTCGTCTCGGTGGAGCCGACGGCCTGAACAGGCTGTGTTCCATTCCGGTACGTATTGCAAAGGGGAATGGCCAGCCATTCCCCTTTTTCATTTCAAGAGTCCGACATGAAATTTCTCGATTCCGCGAAAGTCTATATCCGCAGCGGCAATGGCGGACCCGGCTGTGTCAGCTTCCGGCGCGAGAAATATATCGAATTCGGCGGACCCGACGGCGGTGACGGCGGGCGTGGCGGTTCGGTCTATGCCGAATGCGTCGACGGGCTGAACACCCTGATCGATTTCCGCTACCGCCAGCACTTCAAGGCCAGAAGCGGCATGCACGGCATGGGCCGCAACCGCACCGGTGCGGCCGCCCCCGATCTGGTGCTGAAGGTTCCCGTCGGCACCCAGATTCTGGAAGAGGACGGCGAAACCCTGATCGCCGACATGACCGAGGTCGGCCAAAGGGTTCTGCTGGCCCGCGGCGGCGACGGCGGTTTCGGCAATGCCCATTTCAAAAGCGCCACCAACCGTGCCCCCCGCCGCGCCGATCCCGGCTGGCCGGGCGAGGAAAAATGGATCTGGCTGCGCCTGAAACTGATCGCCGATGTCGGCCTTGTCGGCCTGCCGAATGCCGGCAAATCGACCTTCCTTTCCGCCTGTTCGCGCGCGAAGCCCAAGATCGCCGATTATCCCTTCACGACACTGGTGCCCCAACTCGGTGTCGTTTCGGTGGCGGAACGGGAATTCGTCATGGCCGATATTCCCGGCCTGATTGAAGGTGCCCATGAAGGGGTCGGGCTGGGGGACCGCTTCCTCGGCCATGTGGAACGCTGCGCCACATTGCTGCATCTGGTCGATGGCACTGCGGAGGATGTGGCGGAAAACTACCGCATCATCCGCGGCGAGCTGGAGGCCTATGGCGGCGGCGTGCTGGCGGATAAGCCGGAGGTCGTGGCCCTGAACAAGATCGATGCCCTGGACGAGGAAAGCCGGGCAGCGCAGCGCGCGGCGCTGGAGGCGGCAACGGGCGCGCCGGTGCATGCGGTTTCGGCGGCCAGTGGCGAGGGAATGCGCGAATTGCTGCTGGATCTGCTGGCGAAGGTTGACGAACATCGCCGGGAGCAAGCGGCATCCGCACCTGCGGAAAGCGGTGCTGAAGGGGGTGGAGAACAGGAAAACGACACGCCCGGAGAGGATGAGGGGAAAGGCGCATGGCAGCCCTGAACGATCCCCTGTCCTCTGCCCGGCGCCTGGTCATCAAGATCGGCTCTGCCCTGCTGGTTGACGGCGAAAGCGGCCGCCTGCGCCGTGACTGGCTCAACGCTCTGGCCGATGATATCCACAGGCTGCATACCGACGGCGTGCAGGTGGCGGTGGTTTCCTCCGGCTCCATCGCGCTTGGGCGTCGGGTGCTCGGCCTGCACGGGCAACGCCTGAAACTGGTGGAAAAACAGGCGGCGGCAGCGGCGGGGCAGATCCGCCTTGCCCATGCCTATCAGGAGGCCCTGGCCCGTCATGGCATCACCGTGGCCCAGATTCTGCTGACGCTGCAGGATACGGAGATCCGTCGTCATTATCTCAATGCCCGTTCGACCGTCGATACATTGCTGAACCTTTCGGCCGTGCCGGTGATCAATGAAAACGACACCGTGGCGACCGAGGAGATCCGCTACGGTGACAATGACCGCCTCGCGGCACGGGTGGCGCAGATGATCAGCGCCGATACCCTGGTGCTGCTGTCCGATATCGACGGGCTGTACACGGCCGATCCCGGAATCGATGATGACGCCGCCTTCATTCCCCGGGTCGAACGCCTGAGCCCGGAAATTCTGGCCATGGCCGGGGCAGCGCGCAGTGATGTCGGCTCCGGCGGCATGGTGACGAAGCTGGAGGCGGCGCGCATCGCCATGGATGCGGGCTGTCACATGGCCATTGCCCGTGGTACGGAGCCTCACCCCCTTTCCCGGCTGCTGGCCGGACAGAACCGCTGCACCTGGTTCATGGCCCGCTCCAATCCGGCGGCGGCCCGCAAGCAATGGATCGCGGGCGGGCTGCAGCCCAGCGGCCATATCCGCATCGATGCCGGCGCGGTGCGGGCGCTGCAGGCGGGCAAGAGCCTGCTGCCCGCCGGCGTGATCGCCGTCGAGGGCGATTTCCAACGCGGTGATGCGGTGGTGGTCGAGGATGAGGACGGCACCCCCCTGGCCCGGGGGCTGGTGGCTTACGGCAGCCGCGATGCCCGCGTCATCGCCGGCCACAAAAGTGGTGAAATCGGGCAGTTGCTGGGATATCGTGGACGGGATGAGATGATCCACCGCGACGACCTCGTATTGCTGAACAGGGAGTGGCGCTGATGACGATGGCGCAGACGGTAACAGGCACACGGCAGGCCCCTGCCGCCAATACGGCTGAAAACGGCCTGCAGAAGACCATGACCGCACTCGGGCGCAGGGCCAGAGAGGCGGCCTCCGTTCTGGCGGAGACCCCGGAAAAGGCAAAGAACGAGGCCCTGAAGGCCGCGGCGGCGGCATTGCGCGCGCACAGCGATGCCATTCTCGCGGCCAATGCGCGGGATCTGGAAGCCGCCCGTGCCCGCGGCACCAAAGGGGCATTTCTCGACCGGCTGACCCTGGACGGGAAGGGAATAGAGGCCATGGCCCGGGGGCTGGAGGATATTGCCGCCCTGCCCGATCCGGTCGGCGAGGTCATTGGCGAATGGACCCGGCCCAACGGGCTGCGGATTCAGCGCGTGCGCACGCCGCTCGGCGTGATCGGGGTGATTTACGAAAGCCGCCCCAATGTCACCGCCGATGCCGGTGCCCTGTGCCTGAAGGCAGGCAATGCGGTCATTCTGCGCGGGGGATCGGAAAGTTATCATTCCAGCCACGCCATTCATGAATGCCTGCTGGCGGGCCTGTCGGCGGCGGGGCTGCCCGAAGGCGCCGTTCAGCTGGTGCCGACGACCGACCGCGCCGCCGTCGGCATACTGTTGCGCATGGCGGAATATGTGGATGTGATCGTACCCCGTGGCGGCAAGTCGCTGATCCAGCGGGTGCAGGAGGAAAGCCGCGTGCCGGTTTTCTCGCATCTGGAGGGGCTGTGCCATGTCTATGTCCACCCCTCGGCCGATATCGCCATGGCATGCGATATCGCCGTCAATGCCAAGATGCGCCGCACCGGCATCTGCGGCGCCGCCGAAACCCTGCTGATCGATCGTGCGGCACTCGATACGCATCTGGTACCGGTGCTCGACGCGCTGACGGCGGCAGGCTGCACCATACGTGCGGATGAGGAGATCCGCGCCCGTTATCCCTCGGCCGCAGAGGCGACGGAGGAGGATTGGGCGACAGAATATCTCGACAGCATCATTTCGGTGCGTGCCGTCGACGGGGTCGACGGTGCGATTGCCCATATCCGCCGCTATGGCTCCCAGCATACCGACAGCATTGTCGCCGAGGATCCGTCGGCCGTGGAACGCTTCCTCAATGGTATCGACAGCGCCATCGTCATGCATAACGCCTCCACCCAATATGCCGATGGCGGCGAATTCGGCATGGGGGCGGAAATCGGCATCGCCACCGGCAAGATGCATGCGCGCGGCCCCGTGGGGGTGGAGCAGCTCACCAGCTTCAAATATGTCGTGCGCGGCAACGGCCAGACCCGGCCCTAAAGCGGCGGCCGGATGACGCGCCGTCCCCTGGCTCCGCGCCCGCCCAGGAACATGGCGGCGCGCATCGGGATTCTCGGCGGATCATTCAATCCCGCCCATGCGGGGCACCGCCATATCAGCCTGCTGGCACTGAAATCCCTGGGGCTGGATGAAGTCTGGTGGCTGGTGACCCCGCGCAATCCGCTGAAATCGGCGGCCGAACTGGCCGGTTTCGATGAACGGCTGCGCCGGGCGCGGGATGTGGCGGCGCATCCGCGCATCCGCGTCAGTGATCTGGAGCGGGATTTCCCCTCTGCCTACACGGCGGATGTGCTGACACGCCTGCGCCGGCGCTGGCCTCGCAACCGCTTCATCTGGCTGATGGGAGCGGACAATCTGGCACAGTTCCATCTGTGGCGGCGCTGGCGGGACATACTGGACAGCGTACCCGTTGCGGTTTTCGACCGTCCCGATTATTCTTATGTTCCGTTATGGGCGAAAGCGGCCGTTGCCTGTTCCGCCAGCCGCGTCAGGGGAAGGGCCCGCTATCGCCTGGCAGAGTGCAACCCCCCGGCCTGGGCGTTCTTTCACGGCCGCCGCAACCGGCTTTCCTCTACCGCGATACGCCGCGGCCGGGCCTGACAGAAGGAATACGGAGATAAACACCGACACATCCGTGGACAGATCCGTCAAGGATCTTCTGGCCCTGGTCCACACGTCCCTGGACGACGACAAGGCCGAGGAAGTCGTCGTCATCGATCTTACCGGAAAATCCACCATCGCCGATCACATGGTAGTCGCCAGCGGGCGATCCACCACCCAGGTCGGTGCCATCGCCGACCATCTGGTACGCCGGATGAAAAAGGCCGGTTTTGGTCCCGTCCATGTCGAGGGGCTGGAAAACTGCGATTGGGTACTGGTCGATGCGGGCGATATCATCGTTCACCTGTTCCGCCCGGAAGTCCGCGCCTTCTACAACATTGAAAAAATGTGGTCGATGAACGTACCCGACCGGCAGAATGTTTCCTGAACGGTCGTGAATATCACCATGATTTGTGTCGGCCGGGCGCGCAAGGCGCCGGAAGCGGCGCTTTTCGAACGCTATACGGCGCGCCTGCCCTGGCCCCTGACCCTGCGCGAGGTCGATGAGCGCCGCCCCCTGAAAGGCGGGGAGCTGAAGCGCCGCGAGGCGCGGCTGCTGCTCGCTCAGGTGCCGGAGGGGGCGCGTCTGGTGGCGCTCGATGAACGCTGGCGCGATCTCTCCAGTGCCGAACTGGCCGCCATTATCGGAGGCTGGCGCGACGATGGCTGCCGCGATGCGGCCTTTGTCATCGGCGGTGCCGACGGGCTGGACAAATCGGTACGCGAGCGCGCCGATCTGGTGCTGGCGCTGGGACGGGCCACCTGGCCGCATATGCTGGTCCGCGCCATGCTGGCCGAGCAGATCTACCGCGTTTATGCTATTCTTAGCGGGCATCCCTATCATCGCGCCTGAAACGGCGCTATGTTTGCGCCACCGTCGGGTGATCCGGAAAAGAACCGCCGATTACTGTTGAAACCTTGCTGCTGAAACCGAGGAATTGCTGAATGAACGCACCGATCAGGCCCTCCGCCGGAGGCCGCCGTCCGAAACCGGTTCTGTTATGCATTCTCGATGGCTGGGGCATTGGCGCACCCGGACCCTATAATGCCATCGACCAGGCACCGACCCCCAACTGGGACCGGCTGATGGCAGAAGATCCTCATGCCAGGCTGCGCACATCCGGCCTTGACGTCGGTCTGCCCGACAGTCAGATGGGTAATTCCGAGGTCGGGCATATGAATATCGGCGCCGGACGGGTGGTGATGCAGGATCTGCCGCGCATCGATGCAGCCATCGCCGATGGCAGCCTGGCGCGCAACCCGGCGCTGCAGGCATGCATCGATACCCTGAAGGCATCGGGCGGGCGCTGTCATCTCATGGGGCTGCTGTCGCCCGGCGGCGTGCATTCCCATCAACGGCATATGATCGCCCTGGCCGGCATCCTGACCGGCGCGGGAATCGAGGTTCTGATCCATGCCTTTCTCGACGGGCGCGATACCCCGCCACAAAGTGCCAAGGGCTATGTGAGGGAATTTCTCGCTCAATTGCCCGACGGCGCGCGCATCGTCACCCTTTCCGGCCGTTATTTCGCCATGGACCGAGACAATCGCTGGGAGCGTATCGAGGCGGCCTACCGCGCCATCGCGGACGCGCAGGGTGAGAAGGCGCCCGCTCCGCTTTCAGCCATTGCCGCCGCCTATGATGCGGGCAAGACGGATGAATTCGTCACCCCGGTGGTCATCGGCGATTACAGCGGTTTCGCCCCCGGCGACCATGCGCTGATGGCCAATTTCCGCGCCGACCGTGCCCGCGAAATCATGCGCGCCGTTGCCGATCCCGATTTTGACATCTTTTCCCGCCGCCTGGTATTGCCGGCGCTTGGCATGACAGAGTATTCCGCCGAGCACAACCGCTACATGAAAGCGCTGTTCCCGGCCGAGAAGCTGAAAAACACGCTGGGGGAGGTGATCTCCCGTGCCGGGCTGAAGCAACTGCGCATCGCCGAAACCGAGAAATACGCCCACGTCACCTTCTTTTTCAATGGCGGCGAGGAGGCGGTGTTCGATGGTGAGGAACGCATCCTCGTCCCTTCGCCGAAAGTGGCAACCTATGATCTGAAGCCGGAAATGTCCGCGGGCGAGGTGACGGACCGCCTGGTGCAGGCCATAGACAGCAATGCCTTCGATCTGATCGTCGTCAATTATGCCAATCCTGACATGGTCGGGCATACGGGGGTGATGGAAGCGGCGGTGAAGGCTGTCGCCTTTATCGACCAATGTCTGGGCCGGCTGATCGCGGCCGTGGACCGCGTTGGAGGCGCCATGCTGATCACCGCCGATCACGGCAATATCGAAATGATGCGCGACCCTGAAACCGGCGCCCCCTACACGGCGCATACGGTCAATCCCGTACCGATCGTGCTGCACGGCGTGCCGGCGCAACTGCATGACGGGGCGCTGTGCGATATCGCGCCAACGGTTCTGGCCCTGATGGGGATTCCTCAGCCGGCGGAGATGACCGGTCACAATCTGGCCGGGGCCCCCGCGGTGGCGGATAAAGACCCCGCCATTGCCCGCTGAAAGGCTGCACCATGACGGGGATGAGAGCCGGGTTCCTGACCGCGCTTGTCATTTCCGCTTCCCTGATGCTGGCCTGGCCGGCCCTGGCAGCGCCGGTGACGGAAAAAAAGCAGGCGGCCGAACAGCTTGACCGCCGCCAGCGGGAACTGCAGGGCGGCGAGGCGCGGCGCAAGGCTCTCGACAGCCGCCGCAAGACCCTGCGCCAAGAACTGCACGATCTGCAGAAACAGGCCGTCACGCTGGCCGCCCGCGTGCGCGATACCCGCACGCGCATCGCCCGCAACAATGAAAGGCTGGAGGATCTGCGCGCATTAGAGGCTGCGACCCGCCGCCGTCTGCTGGCCGATCGCCGCTATCAGGGGCGGACCCTGGCAGCCCTGATCCGCCTGTCGCGCCGTCCGCCGGTGGCCTTGCTGGCCGCACCGGGAGACAGCCGTGACATTCTGCATGCGGCAACCCTGCTGCGGGCGCTGCCGCCGCTGCTGCAGCGGCGTGCCGCTGAAATCCGCCAGACTCTGGAGGCGATCGTCAGCCTGCGACGGGAAACGGAAGCCCTGCGCCGGAAGCTGGCCGCCCTGCAACAAGACCTCGACAATCAACGCCGCCAGCTTGAGCGCGCCATGGCCGCGCGCAGGGTCGCCAGCGCCCATCTGACGGTGGCAGCACGCCGCCAGCAGCAACGCAACCGCAAGCTTGCCCGCGAGGTGAAAAACCTGTCGGCCCTGCTGGCCCGTCTCGATGCCGCGCGTGCGGCAAAGGCACGCGAACGTGAAAGAAAACTCAGGGAAAGCCGGACCGTCAGCTTCGCTTCCCTCAGAGGCAGAATGCCGTTTCCGGCACGCGGGCGCATTCTGCGCCGTTTCGGATCTCCTGATCCGGCGGGGCTGAAAACCCGGGGGATGGAGATCGCCACCGCCCCCGATGCCGTGATCGTGGCTCCCGCCCGGGGCGAGGTGGTCTTTGCCGGGCCTTTTCGCAAGCTGGGCCTTCTATTGATCATGGACATGGGCGGAGGATATCATATCCTGCTTTCCGGCATGGCGAGGATCGAGGTCGAACTCGGCCAGACGGTTCTGGCGGGTGAGCCCGTCGGCGTGATGGCGCCGGGGAACACGCCGCCGCCGCGGTTATATGTGGAACTCAGAAAGAACGGTGAGCCGGTGAATCCCCTTCCCTGGTTCATCACCGGCAAAGGAAAGGTCAGCGGATAATGCGAAAATACCTGGTTTCAGGATTTCTTGGCGCTCTGGTCATCGGCGCGGGTATCTTTCTCGTCCAGCCCCGGCA
>CAYXDL010000062.1:0-9129 GCA_964463775.1 uncultured Hyphomicrobiales bacterium | reverse complement strand
GAGAAACATAGAGTATGGCCACGCCCTCGTTCTTCAGCGTATGGAGCTTCTCAAAAAGGATCTCCGTCTCACGCTCGGATATCGACGAGGTCGGCTCGTCCAGTATCAGCAGCTTCGGATTGCTGGCCAGTGCTCGGGCAATGGCGATCATCTGCCTATCGCTCTGCCCCAGTTCGCTGACCGGCTGTTTCATGTCCAGATGTTCCAGCCCCAGGCGGGCAGCGACCTCAAGCGCCCTGGCTTCAATCTGCCGCGGCCGGAACCAGATATCCCCTTCGGAGGAAAGCAGGGAGTTCAGGGCCAGATTTTCCGCCACGGTCATCGTCTGGATCACGCCCTGATTGATCAGCTGGTGTACCGTGGCTATCCCCTTCTCCGCAGCCTCATAGGGCGAAGAGAACTTCACGACCTCGCCATCGATCAGGATATCCCCCTCATAATCGGTGTAATATCCGCAGATGATCTTTATCAGCGTGGATTTCCCGGCACCGTTGGCCCCGACCATGGCGAAAATCTCGCCCGGATGAAACCGGAAGGAAACATCATCCAGGGCCCGTGTGGGGCCGAAGCTTTTGCCGATATGGCGTACTTCGATGCCTGCAGCCTGCGCCATCAGCCCGATGCCCCGCCTTTCCCGGAACCCTGCAGGGGGGATATTTCCTCGGCAAGATCGTTGACGGCCCTTATCGAGGCAAACGCCCGCCGGCCGACAACCATGCGCGCGCCCATCCGCAGGGCGTTTTCCTCGGCCCGGGCACGCTCCTGCGGATCCTCGATGCCGGCAATGTCAGCAACCTTGGCCAAGCCGACAATACGACGCATCATCTTGCAGGCGGCAAAGCCGATGCTGTCGGCAAGAAGCCGGCTCATGAACTGCTGCCTGAACGCCTCGGCACCGCCACTGCCGAGATCGGCCCCGATGAAGGGTGGCGGATTCTCCTGCTCCCTTTGACGCCACAAGGTGCAGAATTCCTTGCTGAAACCTTCCCATATCCGTTCGACGCAGTCGAGCAGCCAGCGCCGGTAGGGCGCGGGGTCATTACCCATCTGCCGCTGGCGGTAATCATGGGAGAAATAGGCAAGATAAAGATTGCCGATCAGGGCACCGATATCGAAGCCCATGGGGCCGACGAAAGCGAATTCGGGGTCGATGAAATATGTTTCCCGCTCATTGGCCATGACCGAACCGATATGCAGATCGCCATGCAGCAGCGCCTCGGCCTGTGTCATGAAGGCATATTTCATTTCACCGACAGCGGCGCGAACGGCGGCGTCCTTCTGGATCAGCGCAACCGCATCCCCGGAAAGGGCGGGATTGTATTCGTTGGTCTCATTGTCCTCATAGGGATGGGTGAAGACGAAATCTTCCGTGATCCGGCACAGTTCGGTATTCACCCGGTCGGCGGTAAGCTCTTTTTTCTCTTCCGATGAAAGATAGAAATCCGAAGAATGGAACAGGGTTCTGGCAAGAAACCTTGCCGCATCATCGGGGAAACGGGGAAAGCGCTTTCCCTTCATAATTTCGCCACGGAGAATTCTGTGGTCGTTGAGATTCTGCATGACGACCAGGGACATGTCGCCGGAGGCATGGTAAACCCTGGGCACAAGCTCCGGACAGACGGAGGACTGGTAACGCAGCGCGGCGATTTCCGTGTTCATGCGCTCCCGCGACAAGGGCCAGGATTCGCCGACGACACGCAGAAACGGTACGGCCTGCTTCAGAATGACCGTTTCATCGGGCGATTTGCGGTTGGTGATCGTGAAAACGAAATTCAGATTCCCGTCGCCGATTTCCGCAATGTCCAGATCGTCGAACGAGGAAAGGATTTCCTTCATTTCAGGCAGGGATGCAATGTATCCGCCGACGGTATCAACGTTGAGCTGCTGGTATTCCATGGTGCTCATCCTGCGTGGTTTTTACGTTTCCGCATGATCCGGAAATCGAAAATGTCAGCACTGTAATAATCGTTGCTGAAGCACAGAGGCGTGTTCGCCGCATCGAAGAACACCTCCTCGAACAAAAGAAACAAGCCGATGCTGCCCGCCATCTCCGGCAGGTCCCGCGGCGTTAGAACCGCCGGATGAAAGGCGCTGTCCGTATAGGCCGGGGGATGTCCGGCCGTGGTGAAGATCTCGAAGAGAGAGCCGCCGAAATCCCCGGCCTGCAGCCCCTGCACCAGGTAACCGGGCACATAATCGATGCAGTAGGCCGCCACCGCGCCGTCAGCACGGCGGACACGCTCTATGCGCACGACCGGGTCGTTCTCCTCAAGACGCAGCTTTTCGGCCAGAAGGTCGGTTGCCGGCACCTGCTCCACATGGATGCGGCTGGTTGTCGG
This sequence comes from uncultured Hyphomicrobiales bacterium, assembly GCA_964463775.1. Classification (GTDB taxonomy): domain Bacteria; phylum Pseudomonadota; class Alphaproteobacteria; order Minwuiales; family Minwuiaceae; genus JALXAG01. The sequence goes on along the minus strand of CAYXDL010000062.1, from coordinate 6,790 downwards.
CGTTGCCCCGACAGCCCGGATATGCTCGGAAACGGAGCGCAGCTCATCGATGCCGTTCGTGAGCATGATCGGCATTTGTCTGATGAATGTTCCCTTGCCCTGAATTCGCTGCAGAAGCCCGGTCGCCTCCAGATTGGCCATGGCTTCGCGCAAGGTCGATCGCCCCACCTTGAGCAACCCCATCAATTCATGCTCAGTCGGCAGCTGATCGCCTATTTTCAGCCCTTTATCCTTGATCAGGGCACGAATTGCCGCTTGGGTGCGCACCTGAAGAGGCTGTTCCATCACTCCCCCCAAAGCCATCCGGATGTATCGCCAGCGAACGGAATTTATCTGATATTTCTCAAAGCCGGCGGACGATTCGCATTCCCGGAAGGCATGAAGCCGTAAAACCATCCCTGTAACCTGTTGCAGAAACTGAATTTTTCAGCCTGTCTGCAATCAGGTCATTATTTGTCTGATGAATACGATTGCAATTTGTCTGATGAATGTCAAGTTTATGGTTGCAACCGTCCATGATCGGGCGGGGAGAAGTCGTAGCTGTTCAGACAGGCCATGACCGCCGGCGGGGCGATACCGTGGGCCGTGGCCGCGGCATAGGCCAGCAGCGCCGCCTCGCGACGGCCCGGCGCCTGATAACGGCCGCCGGCGTCCAGATCGATCACCTCGATACGCTTGCCTTCACGATCATCGATCAGCCAGCCGCCCTTAAGATAGATCCCCCCGGCCTCCTCCCGGCCGGCGGCAACCGGAACGATACGCTGATCGCCCGTTTTCCGGAGATCCTCAAGCAGCAGGGCGCCGGCCTCGTCATCGGTCAGGATGACCGCGCTGCGGGGCTCGGTCTGACGATGGAACAGCATTCTCAGCAGACCGGCGGCATCCTTTTCATACCCGCCGGCATAGATCCCGACATCGAAGGTGATGGAAAAGGTGATATCCAGCTTGGATGCCGGCATATCCAGAATATAGGTACCGCCCAGCTCCAGCGGATGCAGGGACAGGGCTGTTCGCGGCCCCTCATCCCCCGGGGCGGGGCTGCCGGTCCATTCGCATTCCTGTCCCGACAATTGCAGAATATAGGCCAGAAGATCGACGGTATCCCGCGCATGGCGGCCTGAAACGCCGATATAGGCGGCATCGCGCTGGGCGCGGGCCAGCAGTTCGGCATCGCTGATGATTTCCGCCCCGGCCCGGCGTGCCAGCGCCACGACGGGATGATCCTCCACGCCGTCATGGGGGATATCCTCCGCAATTACCAGGGAAACCGGTTCCCGCCAATCGCATTGGTGCAGATCATGCAGGGGGATGTCCTCCTGCGCCGCCGTCTTTCTGCGCTTCTCGTCATCATCCCAGGCCCAGACCGTGGCGCCGCTCAGGCGCAGGGCGGTGGCCGTCGCACGGCCCGCCCCGTCCAGGCCGAGAACCGCAACCGTGAAACCGGAAAAGGGATAGAGATCGATCATCCTGCCTTGCCTTGTCTTTCATTTACCATCCTGATACCGGCCCCTGCCCCGATATAATGGCGGGTTCCGTTGCCGTCACGAGCCTCAGCCGATATTGAAACCGGCACGCACCGGCACATGGTCAGAGGGTTTTTCCCAGCCGCGCGCCTCGCGATCGATCAGCACATCGCCGATCGTCGCCTCCAGGTCGGGTGATACCCAGATATGATCGAGACGGCGACCGCGATCGCCCTTGCGCCAGTCACGGGCGCGATAACTCCACCAGGAATAGATCTTCTCCGGCTCCGGAATGACGTGGCGCACCGCATCCACCCAGCCGCCGGCCCGGCTGAGACGCGCCAGCGCCTCCACCTCCACCGGGGTATGGCTGACGATCTTCAGCAGTTGCTTGTGCGACCAGACATCATATTCGCTGGGAGCGATATTCAGATCACCGACCAGAATGCTTTGCTGTGGCTTGTTCTGGCTGAAAAAATCCGTCAGCTCGTCGAGAAACTGCAGCTTGTGGGCAAATTTCGGATTTTGCTCCGGATCCGGCACGTCACCGCCCGCGGGCACATAAAGGTTGTGGATCGTGATGCCGTTCTCCAGCCTGACGGCGAGATGGCGGCAATCCTCCTTTGCGCACCAGTAATATGGCGTCTGCTCCACGATCGGCAGGCGTGAGAGAACGGCAACGCCGTTATAGCCCTTCTCCCCCAATATGGCCTGATGCCCGTAACCCATGGCAGCGATATCGGCCGCCGGGAACAGCTCATCACGCACCTTGGTTTCCTGCAGGCAGATAACATCCGGGTCATGGCGGGCCGCGGCCTCCTTCAGCAGACCGAGGCGCAGACGCACTGAATTGATGTTCCAGGTCATGACGGACAGGGCCATGAAAGTGCTCCTTTTACAAAGCGGAAAAGAGGAAGCGGAGAATGAATGAAAGCTCAGAACAGGGATAATGACTGCCCGACGACGCCAAGGGGCCAGCGCCCGGCCTCGAACAGGCGGAACTTGTGATAGAAGGGATGATCCTCATCCGTCTCGCAGACCATCATCAGCGCCGCCTGATAAGCCGCCTGGGCGGCGGCGCCGGTGGCGGCGCGCAGCAGAGCCGGATCGTCGGTCCCCTCGGCATCGAGCAGGGCCTCGATCCGGTCGAAAGCCGCCTCGCCGGCGACGGCACTGACCAGGTTGAGCCCCGCCAGCAGCGTTTCCTCATCCCCGATCAGCCGTGCGGCCTCTGCGGCCAGGGCGATGCGCCGTTGCTCCTCCGCTTCCCACCAGTCCGTATTCCAGCCGGGATTGGCGGCGATTTCGGCAGCTTCGCCCCAATCCGGCACCGGAACGATGGCCACATCGGGAAAACCCATGCTATCGAGAAGTGCCTGCGCGCTCTTGCGCTCGTCACTGCTCAGCCCTGCCCCGGTGGCGGAAAACCACGGTACCTGCCGGCAGAACGCCGCCAGATGAACGAACGGGGCGGGGATATCGCCATATTCGGGGGTTTCCCTCTCCATTCTCCAGTGTCCTTTCCTTGAGCGGCGGAAGGATTGCGGAATTTGGGATGCCCGCAAGCCTTTCTTCGCTTATGATGGCGAAAAATCACAGCAGAATAAGATGCTGAAGCTTTCGGGGAAAGCAATGAACAAGAAAAAAAACGGCCGGGGGGGAGCCCGGAACATGGATTACGGCCCTTTGCCGGATCTGATCGGATACCAGCTGCGCCGGGCTCAGGTCCGCGTCTTCAATGATTTCTCCCGGCATATGACAGATATGGACCTGACACCGGGTCAGTTCGGCGTTCTGGTGCTGATCAATGCCAATGCCGGGCTGAACCAGAGCGAGCTCGGCCATGCCATGGGCGTTGATCGCTCCACCGTCGTTTCGGTGATCGACCGCCTCGAACGCCTGGGACTTGCCGAACGCCGCCCCGCGCCCAATGACCGGCGTTCCTATGCGCTGTATCTGACGGAACAGGGCAAGACGGTTCTGACAGCGGCACGGCGTCGGATCCGGAAACACGAGGAAAACATCGCCCGCCATCTGAGTGCGGAGGAACGCGCTTCCCTGCTGGACCTGCTGAAACGTCTGGCAGGGGATTGAAGCGGCGGGCGGCAGCGCGTATACAACCGCACCCGACCGTGACCGGGCGGCAACAATAACAAAAAGAGGGCCTCATGAGGAAACAGCGTATCGACGCCGCACCTGCCGCATTCACCGATCCCCGTGCCGCCGTGGCGCATATCAGGAATCTGTACAACCAGCAGCGCGACATGCTGCGCCAGCGCTTTGCCGCCTTTGCCGGGGGCGACCGCAGCAGCCCCGGTGTTGATGCCCGCTATCCCTATATCGCCTGTTCGGTCGAGACATCGGACCTGCGCTTCGACACAAGGCGCTCCTACGGCGCCCTGGCGGAAGCGGGCACCTATCGCACCACCATCACGCGGCCTGACATTTTCGAGGACTATCTGCACGAGCAGATCGCCCTGCTGATTGACAACCACAACCGTCCTGTCACCGTCGGGATCAGTGATGATCCGATCCCCCTGCCCTATGTGATCGAAACCGCCAGTTCCGCCATCAGCGCCGATGACATGCGCGACCTGCAGCGGCTGTTCACCCTGCCCGATCTGGGCCGCATCAATGATTCGATCGCCAATGGCGATCACTATTGCCCGACGGGTGCCGACAAGCCCCTGTCGCTGTTCAGCGCCGAGCGGGTCGATTACTCCCTGCTGCGCCTGGCCCACTATACGGCGACGCGGGCGGAACATTTTCAGCGCTTCGTGTTGTTCACCAATTACCAGCGCTATGTTGAGGAATTCATCACCTATGCCCGCCAGGCCATTGAAGAAGGCGGTGAATACGATGCCTTCATCGAACCGGGCAATGTGATCACGACAAAAAGCGATGGCAGGGCCGAAAGCCGGGGTGAGCGCCCTGAACACCTGCCGCAGATGCCCGCCTATCACCTGACCCGGGCGGGGCGGACCGGCATCACTCTGATCAATATCGGCGTCGGGCCTTCAAACGCAAAAACGATCACCGATCATCTGGCGGTGCTGCGCCCTCATTGCTGGCTGATGATCGGCCATTGCGGCGGATTGCGGCGCACCCAGCTTCTGGGCGATTACGTGCTGGCGCATGCCTATGTCCGCGACGATCACGTGCTCGATGCCGACCTGCCGCCCTGGGTGCCGATCCCGGCCATTGCCGAAGTACAGGTGGCGCTGACCGCATCGGTGCAGAAGATCACCGGCCTGCGGGGCCGCGACATGAAGACAAGGCTGCGCACCGGCACTGTCTTCACCACAGATGACCGTGACTGGGAACTGCGCCGCGATGCCTATGTCAAGCGCTTCAATCAGTCCCGCGCCATTGCCGTGGACATGGAATCGGCAACCATTGCCGCCAATGGCTACCGCTTCCGCGTGCCCTATGGCACCTTTCTCTGTGTTTCGGACAAGCCGCTGCATGGCGAGATCAAGCTGCCGGGCATGGCGAACAAATTCTATCGCGAGCGGGTGGGCCAGCATCTGCTGATCGGCATCGAAACCATCAACAGCCTGCGTGATTCGGTTGTCGAGCAACTGCATTCGCGCAAGCTGCGCAGTTTCGATGAACCGGCCTTTCAGTAGCCGGCCTCAGGCCACCGCCGAAAACCGCAGGATGCATGCGTGCGGAAAGGGCTGCTCAGGCCGCGGAATCCTCCTGCTGCGGGGTGCAGACCAGCACATCCCCCGCCTCCAGCGCCGGCAGGATCTCCTCCGGCGGCTCCTGATCGGTGAACAGCACATCGATATCGGCGATACTGCCCAGGCGCACCATGGCGTTGCGCCCGAACTTGCTGTGATCGGCAGCCAGGAAAACACTGCGTGAATTGCGCAGAATCGCCTGCGCCACCCGCACTTCGCGGTAATCGAAATCCAGCAGCGTGCCATCGAGATCGATGCCGGAAATGCCGATGATGCCGAAATCGACCTTGAACTGCGAAATGAAGTCGATCGCCGTTTCCCCGACCACTGCCCGGTCACGGTTGCGCACCACGCCGCCGGCGACGATCACCTCGAAAGTATCGTTGCGCAGCAGGATATTGGCGACATTCAGGTTGTTGGTAATGATCCGCAGGCCCTTGTGATGCAGCAGGGCGGAGGCAATTTCCTCCGTTGTGGTGCCGATATTCATGAACAGGGAGGCATCATCAGGGATATGGGATGCCACCAGACGGGCAATCGCCCGCTTTTCACGCAGGTTCATCACCTGACGCGTGCCATAGGACGTATTCTCAACGCTTGAGGGCAGTCCGGCGCCGCCATGATAGCGGCGCAGCAGCCCCTTGCCGCACAGATCATTGATATCGCGGCGGATCGTCTGCGGTGTCATGCGGAAGTGCTGGGCGAGAAAATCAATGGAAACAAAGCCTTCCTTACGCACCAGATCGACGATTTTCGTCTGCCTTTGACTGAGCCTCATTTCCTTCTCCCCTCCCTTCCGGTTACTGTGCGGGTCATGATCCTGTTGCGCCGCCGGCCTCTTTTGTTTGCATTCTATTGATTCGGCCGCTCCGGATCACTGGCGCGCATCGCCGCACCAAAACGGTGGCGGTTTTCCCTGCCCCTGCCACATCATGGCAAAAGCCCGGACGCAAAAAAGCCCGCACGAGGCGGGCTTTTTTCAGATCAGCGGTTCATCAGGCGTTCAGCGTCGCCAGTATGTCGCGCAGATGGTCGAGCCGTTCCTGCGCCTGGCGGCGGCGTTCATCCGTCTGGGCGTCCTCGACATCCTCTTCGGCGTTGCGGATCTGCCTCTCAATCGCCGCGCGGTCGAGATCAGCGATCGGGATCACCTCCTCGGCCAGGATGGTCAGGCGATTATTCGCCATCTGGGCCAGGCCGCCACCGACGAAAATTCGCACCGGTTCCGCAGCGCCGTTGTAAATCTCAACCGCGCCCGGACGCATGGTTGAAACCACGGGCGCATGCCCGGCCAGCACGCCGAAATCGCCGTCGGTACCGGGAACGACCACCTGCTCGACCTCTTCGGACATCAGCAGCCGTTCCGGCGATACGAATTCAAAGGCTAACAGTTCTGCCATGGCTTCTCTTCCCGGCCGGGTACTGGGACCCGGCGCTTTTGCTTATCCTCAGGCCGCCTCGACCGCCAGTTTCTTGGCCTTCTCGATCGCCTCATCGATGGTGCCGACCATGTAGAAGGCCGCCTCCGGCAGGTCATCATGCTTGCCTTCGATGATTTCCTTGAAGCCCTTGACCGTATCTTCCAGGTTCACGAACACGCCCGGCGTGCCGGTGAAGACCTCGGCCACATGGAAGGGCTGG
>CAYXDL010000061.1:0-9251 GCA_964463775.1 uncultured Hyphomicrobiales bacterium | reverse complement strand
ATGGCCGCCTGGTTCCCCCCTTCAGGCTTTTCGTTCCCATGGTGCTGCTGGGGGCGGTGCCGCTGGGGATCGAGGGTTTCGCGCCCGTGGCTCCCGACTGGCTGCTGATGATCGTTTTCTACTGGAGCATTTACCGCCCCGAGCTTCTGCCCGCGCCGGTGATTTTCCTGCTGGCGCTGCTGTCCGATGCCATTGGCGGCGGCCCGCCGGGCATGAGTGCCATTCTGCTGCTGCTGGTGCGTCTGGCCTGCCTGTCGCAGCGGCGTGCCTTTGTCGGCAAATCGCTGCTTGTCACCTGGTTCGGCTTTGCCGCCGTGGCGCTTGGCGCCGCGGTTCTCAGCTGGCCGCTGGCCTCCCTCTATTATGAAACGCTGATCGATCCTCATGCATTGCTGGCGCGCGCGGCGCTGACCGTGGTGCTGTTCCCGCTGCTGGCCTGGCCGATGGTGGCGCTGCAGTCCTGGATCGGCGTCGATGTGGCGGTGGAAACATGAACCGGCGTGGCGAGGAAGTGCGGCTGAAAAGCTTTACCCGCCGTGCCCTGGTGCTGGCGGGCGGCAAAAGCCTGTTGCTGGGCGCTCTGGCGGCGCGGATGTATTACCTGCAGGTGGTGGAGGGAGACCGTTACCGTCTGATGGCGGACAAGAACCGCATCAACATCAAATTGCTGGCCCCGCCACGGGGACGGATTCTCGACCGTTATGGCGCCGAGCTCGCTGCCAACAGCCCCAATTTTCAGGTGGTGATCATCCCTGAACAGGTCGATGATCTGGAAAGGACTCTGTCGCGCCTGTCGCGCCTGTTCTCGCTTACCGAACGGGATCTGGCGCGCCTGCACCGGGAAATCCGCAAGCGCCGCTCTTATCTGCCGACCACGGTTGCCGACAATCTGACCTGGAAGGAGTTTGCCCGTGTCGGCATTCATTTGCAGAAACTGCCGGGGGTGCAGCTTTCCGTCGGGGATACGCGCTATTATCCCTATGTCGGAACGGCGGCACATGTGGTGGGCTATGTCGGCAAGGTATCGGAGCGCGATCTGGTGGAGGGCGGTGGCGATCCGCTGCTGGAATTGCCGGGTTTTCGCATCGGCAAGACGGGAATCGAGAAGGCTTATGACAAGCGCCTGCGCGGTACCGCCGGCAACAGCCGGGTCGAGGTCAATGCCTATGGCCGCGAGATCCGCGAACTGGAGCGGCGCGAAGGCGGCAGGGGAGAGGATATCCGCCTGACCCTCGATATCGCTCTGCAGGAATTCACCATGAAGCGGCTGGGCGAGGAAAGCGGCGGTGCCGTCGTCATGGATATCTATGGCGGTGAGATTCTGGCCATGGCCTCCAGCCCCAGCTTCGATCCGAATGTCTTCAATCGCGGGATTTCCAGCAAGGAGTGGCATGAGCTGATCAGCAATCCGCGCAAACCCCTGGCGGACAAGGCGGCCGGCGGGTTGTATCCGCCCGGGTCCACCTTCAAGATGGTGGTGGCGATGGCAGCGCTTGAAGCCGGGGTGGTCACGCCTGAAACGAAATTTTTCTGCCCTGGTTATCTGCGTTTGGGCAAAAGTCTGTTTCACTGCTGGAAGCGCGGCGGGCACGGGCGCGTCAATCTTCTGGATGCGATCACCCAGTCCTGTGATGTCTATTTCTATGAGATTGCCCGCAAGGTCGGCGTCGATCGCATCGCGGAGATGGCCAACCGTTTCGGCCTGGGAAAAATGCCGGAAATCAATCTGCCGGCGGCGCGGGCGGGGCTGATACCGACACGGGCATGGAAACTGGCCTCCATCGGCCGCCGCTGGCAGCAGGGAGAGACGCTGGTTGCCGGCATCGGCCAGGGCTATGTGCAGGCATCACCGTTACAGCTGGCCCTCATGACGGCGCGTCTGGCCAATGGCGGGCGTCCGGTTACGGCCAAACTGGTGGTGGAACGCGGCTCTGAGCCGGCCGAACTGCCTGAACCGGTAGTCAGTCCGGCGGTACTGCGTCCGGTGCTGAAGGGCATGATCGGGGTTACCAGCGGCCGCCGGGGTACGGCGCGGCGTGCCCAGATCAAGGAACCGCAATGGCGCATGGCGGGCAAGACAGGCACGGCGCAGGTAAAGCGCATTTCCAAGGCCGAGCGCGACAGCGGCGTGCTGAAAAACAAGGAGCGCCCGTGGGAAGAACGCGACCACGCCCTGTTCGTTGCTTATGCGCCGATTGAAAAACCGCGCTATGCCGTGGCGGTGGTCATCGAGCATGGCGGCAGTGGTTCCGGTACCGCGGCCCCGGTGGCGCGCGATATCCTGCGCGAGACACAGCGCCTTGATCCGCTGGGCCGGCCGGGGCGGGAGCGTCTGGTGCTCGGTAACGATGACCGGAGGCACGGCTGATGGGTTTCAGCGGACAGGACGATATCCACCTGAGCCTGGGGCAACGCCTTCTGGCGGTGAACTGGGGCCTGTTCCTGCTGATCGTGGCGGCGGCCAGTGTCGGTTTTGCCATGCTCTATTCTGCGGCGGGCGGTTCTTACGAACCCTGGGCGATTCGCCAGATGATCCGTTTTGCGGGCGGTGTGGTGCTGATGCTGACCATTGCCGTGGTCGATCTCAGGGTCTGGATGCGCTATGCCTATGTGCTCTATGGCCTGTCCCTGCTGCTGCTTGTGGGGGTGGAGGTGGCCGGTACTGTCGGCATGGGGGCGCAGCGCTGGATCAATCTTGGCATTATCCAGCTCCAGCCCTCCGAACTGACGAAGATCACCCTGATTCTGGCACTGGCGCGATATTTTCACGGCCTTTCCTATGCCGAGGTGGGACGTATCCCCCGGCTGATACCGCCGCTGATCATGATCGCGATGCCCATGGCACTGGTGCTGCGTCAGCCCGATCTCGGCACGGCGTTGCTGCTGGCGATCGGCGGGGTGACGATCTGTTTTCTTGCCGGGGTGCGCATCTGGAAGTTTGCCCTTGCCGGCGGCAGTATTCTGGCGGCTCTGCCCGTGGCCTGGAGCTATCTGGAGGATTACCAGAAGCAGCGTATCTATACCTTCCTTGATCCCGAACGCGATCCGCTGGGTGCGGGTTATCATATCACGCAATCGAAGATCGCGCTGGGATCGGGAGGGGTGTTCGGCAAGGGGTTTCTGCAGGGCACGCAAAGCCATCTGAACTTTCTGCCTGAAATGCAGACGGACTTCATTTTCACCATGTATGCCGAGGAATTCGGCCTTCTCGGCGGTCTGGCCCTTCTGGGGCTGTATTTCATCATTCTTGCCTATGGATATGTCATTGCCATGCGTTGCCGCAGTCAGTTCGGACGCCTGCTGGGACTTGGCATCGTGACGACCTTCTTTCTGTTCGTTTTCATCAATGTCGCCATGGTTATGGGGCTGGTACCGGTGGTGGGGGTGCCGTTGCCGCTGATTTCCTATGGCGGCACTTCCATGCTGACGCTGATGATCGGTTTCGGATTGCTGATGAGCGTTTCGATCTTCCGCGATGTACAGATACCGGCCACGGCGGCGCGCCTGTTCTGATTCCCGTTGTTCCGCGGGGTCATGCGGGGGCGAAAAATTTGCCGGAGATCGCTGATTCCCGCTTGCCAAGAAACGGGGCTTGGGTTATTGAAACCACCTGCACGGCATGGCCGTCAGAGCATTGAGGGTGCATAGCTCAGTTGGTAGAGCAGCTGACTCTTAATCAGCGGGTCCAAGGTTCGAGTCCTTGTGCACCCACCAATCAAACCCCTGGAAACATTCATGTTTCCGGGGGTTTTGCTTTTCGGCTTCAGCTTGTTCTCGGCTTTGGAAAATTCTGAAATCGCAACAGCGGTTGTTTGGCGTTTTGCAACAGATGCGCCACCGACGCCGTCAGCCGTTACAGGCTGCCTTTATTGCTTTCCAGTCCGCCTGTAGCGTCCTGGCGGTTTTGCGGCCATGAATGTCTGCCGCTGACAGCTTGTCTATGCGCTCTTCGGTGCCCGGATGGGTGGAAAGGAAAACCGGCAGTTTAAGGCCATCGCTGCCGGGCTGTTTGTTCATCAGCCGCAGCAGGCGGGCCAGTGGCCCGGTGGGGATGCCGGCCCGTTCGAGCAGGGTGATGGCCGTGCCATCCGCCGCCCGTTCCATGTCCCGGCTGTAGGACAGATTGGTGGCCATGCCAACAATATTGGCAAGGGTGCTGTTGGCAAAGATCAGGCTGAAGAAATTAGCCAGGCCGAGTTGGCGGATAAACGCCGCCGTCGGATGCAGGGCGCGGATATGGCCGGTCTCATGGGCAAGGACCCCGGCCAGGGCCGCGACCGCATCGTCATCACCCAGTTCACCGGCTTTTTCGATCAGGCCGCGATAGACGAGGATCCGTCCCCCGGGCAGGGCCAGGGCATTGACACGGGGGCTATCGACAATGCCGATCGTGATTTTCGCGGCCTGTTCATCATCGCCAAGCAGTTTCGCAAGCAGGGACTGCAGGGCACGGGCATTGCCGCACAAGCGCTGCCCCTCCTGCGTCAGTGCATTCCATGCCTGCCGGCCGAGGGCATCGCGAAACGAAAAAGGCAGCATGCCCGCCGCCATGCCGGAAAGTTTCGGGATGGCGAGGTAAAGAGAACCGCCCAGCAGCAACAGCAGCACGAAAAGCATTGCCCTGAACAGGAATTGTCCCGGCCTGGCGAAAGGGCGGTGCTGCAGATGGGGGGCGCGGCGCAGCAGGGCTTCTGCCGCCTTGCGCCCCTGCAGTTTGATTCGTCCCTCCATGCCGGTGCATCTGAGCAGCAGATCCGGATCGTCTTTTCCCCCGGCGGCGATTTCCATCATCGCATAAGGCCAGGTGGCACGTGGTGTTGCCTTTTCATTTTCCCCCTCAGCGCCTGAGGGGTAAACGCACATGGTATCGCCGCACAGCAGGATCCGCACCTCATGGGCTGTTGCGGTTTGCCCGTCGAAATAGCGCCCGGGAAAGGGTCCGGCAGATGAGGATGCGCCGTTCTCAGAAGGTGAAGACATCGGCGATGTCGTCTCCGAACCCGGTTTCATTGGCGTCGTGCTGATGCATGCTGGCGGTATCCAGCCTGCCATGTGCCTTCAGGTGGCGGGCATAGAAGCCTGCCGTTCTGTATTGGGTGAAGGCCGATCCGGTACCCAGCATGATCAGCTGCAGCAGAAAATTGCCTGCTTTCAGGCGGAGGACGGCCCAGAAACCCGGAGTCATGGTGAAAGTGACATCCCCCAAGCCGGTGCCTGCGGCAAACAGGTGATAACGTTTGCCGGAATAAAGCGTGTTGATGAAGAGCAGCCACAGAAGCAGCAGCGGTATGGAGAGGGGCGCGGTACCCTCAATGATTTGCGTGGCATCACTGGTGGGGTCCGCGAGGACGATGCTGCCCCAGGCGATTGCCGCCACAAGGGAGGTCAGCGGAAAGCCGAAAAGCTGGATGATGAACAGCGGCCGGATCTGCGGCCGGAAAGTGGGGGAGAGGCTGCCGATACGGATATCCGTCAGCAGGCGGCGGGTCAGCGCGCGGTCCCGAATGGGACGGATCAGCCCCAGAGTGAGAATGTTGCCAAGGGTGTAGCCGGTTACCAGATTGGCAAACTGCCATGGGCTTCCGGACAATTGCGGGCGGATGCCGCGCCACAGGGTGCGTGACAACCTGTAGCGCCGGGAGCGGTAATAGGCATAACCGCCCAGGTACAGAAGAAGGATATAAACCGCCGCCTGCGCCAGCGCTGCCAACGGATCGGCAAGCAGGCTGTTCAGCAACCCCTGAACGATGAGAAACGGAACCAGAACGGCGGTCAATATCAGAAAACCGATGAACAGTTCCCGCCCTGTTCCGGTATATTCCAGCCCGTCGCCATCGATTTCGAAATGCCGCCAGAGGAAGCGCCGCACCCGTGTCCGCCCCCAGAAACGGTAGAAGGACAGGGTGATGATCGTCAGCAGCAGATTACCGAGCCATATTCTGAATAGGGGCCAGAACCTGGCGGTAAAACGGATTGACGGCCCCTCTCTTTCCGCTCTGTCGCCCGCAGCCCCGTTGCCTGGGTCTGCGCCGGCTGTCGTTATCCGTGGATCCATTTTACCCCTCCCTGATAGTAAGCGGAAAAGATAATGAATATTTACCTATGTATAAAGTAAAATCCTGCTGGCGACAGGAAACGCGGCCGATTGGCATGGGTCGGGCAGGCGTTATGATGGACGGGCAAGGGATGGAGCATGATATGGAATATGGCACCGGGCCGCGCCCGGACAGGGCGGGCCGGATGGCAGCATTGCTTGCCGCTTACATCGGCCCTTATGCGCGGTTTTTCCGCAGGGAGATCGCGGCAGGATGCTCCGGCCGTCTGCCGGTTCTGTCCTTCTGCTGGCCCGGGGCGTTGTTTCCCTTTGCCTGGCTGTGCTACCGGCGCTGTTATCGCAGCGCGGGTGTTGTCGCCTTGCTGGTCGCGGCGGGAGAGGCATTCCTGCCCGGGCTGAATATGATCATGCTGCTGTTGTGGATGGGGATGAGCTTCATGGGCAAATCCTGGCTGGTATATATTGCCGTTCGTGATATTGAACAGATGGCGACGGAACAGCCGTTGGATCCTGCCCCACCGGGTTTCCGGGGCGATGGCAGGGATAAGGATGATCTTCAGCGTCAGGTGGCGCTGGCGGGGCGGCCGTCCTTGCTGGCAGGCGGTGCCGGGCTTCTGGTCGAGGGTGCCTATACCCTGCTGTTTTATATGCCGGGCATGATGCCCTTCACTTTTGTCTGAAGCGGGTGTGAGGGCACGGTGGGCGGACTCAGCCGGGAAGGTTTATGCTCTGGGCATTCTCGCGGAAACGGCTCAGCATCAGGGCCGGCAACTGGGGGGACAGGCTGACATGATGGCGGTGGGCGGGTTGTTCCTGTTGTCCTTTCTGGCGGCGACATTGCTGCCCCTGTCATCGGAGGCGACGCTTGCGGCGCTTCTGGCGGGCGGGCAGCCGCCGTTATTGCTCTTCATCGCCGCCAGTGCCGGAAACATTCTTGGCGCCGTGCTCAATTGGGGGCTGGGCCGCTATGCCCTGCGCTGGCGGCATGCGCGCTGGTTTCCCTTCTCTGCCGAAAGCCTCACCAAGGCGCAGGCGCGCTTCGCCCGGGCCGGTGCGCCGGTGCTGCTGCTGGCCTGGGTGCCGGTCATCGGTGATCCGCTCACCTTCGCTGCCGGTGTGCTGGGGGTTTCCTTTCCGCTGTTTCTGCTGCTGGTGGCCATCGGCAAGATGGCCCGCTATGCCGTGGTGCTGGGGCTGTTTACGCCATAGGCGTCGTTTCCCGCTTATGGCTTTTGTTGTTCATCGCTTCCGGTTGCGATGGTGCGTTCCGGCGGAAACAGAAGGGTGATGGTGGTCCCCTCGCCGGGTGTGCTTTCAAGCATGAGCTGCCCGCCATGCATTTCCATCATTGTTTTCGACATGTGCAGCCCCAGCCCCGTTCCTTCATGGGGCCGGGACATGATGTCATGGACCTGGCCGAAGGGCTCCAGCGCCTTGGGGATGTCCTCCGCCGCCATGCCGATGCCGGTATCCGATATTTCGATGATAATGCCGCCGTTTTCATGCAACCGGCCCTCAACACAGATGCTGCCCCCCTCAGGCGTGAACTTGATGGCGTTGGAGACAAGGTTGACGATGATCTGGCGCAGGCGCAGCGGATCGCCCCAGAGCCGTGGAAAATCCGCCGGAAAGCGCTGGTTCAGGGTCAGTCGGGCCTTTTCGGCCTGAACACGCAGCAACTGCAGGGTGACGGATACGGCCTGCTCCGGAGAGATCTCCTCTTCGTTGATTTCGAAGGCGCCGGCCTCGATCTTGGCGACATCGAGCAGATCGGAGATAATGGCCAGAAGATGATTTCCTGAATTGGCAATATCCCGCGCATATTCGCGATAGCGTTCATTGCCGAGCGGTCCGAACAATTCGGCGGACAGGATATCGGCAAAGCCGATGATCGCATTCAGCGGTGTGCGCAGCTCATGCGACATGTTGGCCAGAAACTGGGTTTTGGCGCGATTGGCGAATTCAGCTTCTTCCTTCGCCTGGCGCAGGGCCGCCTGGGTACGTCGTGCCGTGATGCCGAGGCTGAGCGTATCCGCCACCCGGGAGAGGAATGTTTCGGCCGATTTCTCATACTCATGGCCTTCTGGCAGATACAGCACGATAACACCGATTGTCCTGCCCTGGGCCAGGATGGGAACATTGTAGTGGCCATGATCCTTCATGCCGGCATAACGGGTTTCATGGCGGTGATCGACGCATTCGGCATGCTGCATGCGTTGGCTGGCCGCAGCACGCCCGCACAGGCACTGGCCGAAGGCGACATTCCTGCACAGACGCAGCAGGGATTCATTCATGTTCTTGTGAACAGCAAGTTCGAGGGTTTCCTTGCCTGCCTTCTGGCGGGTGAGGAAAATGCCGGCCTTCGGCAACAATCCGAGCCAGGGAACATCTTCGAGCAAGATTTCAATGGCCCGTTCGAGAAAGGTGATGGTGCTGGTTTCCTCCAGCGTCAGGCGCATCAGCTTGGTCAGCGCCTCTTCCTCACCTGCCCGGCGCCTCGCACGGCGTTCGGCGATCACGGCATCGGTGATGCTGCGCCCGGTGCCGCGAAATCCGCTAAAATTCCCTGTTTCATCAATGATCGGTTCGCCACTCAGGGCAAAGAAGCATTTTTCGCCGGTCGGCAGGACACGCGAGACTTCCAGGTCATGAAACGGCAGCCGCCGCTGCAGATATTCCGCCAGGGTTTGCGGCTCTCCCTCCTCCGGCGGGGGGGAGAGGGTGTTTTCCTCCTGCCGGAAAGGCTCCTCCAGGATGGTTTCCGCAGGCGTGCCGAACAGGTCGGCATAGGCGCCGGACAGATAGGAATAACGCATGTTCCGGTCCGTTTCCCAGAACCAGTCCGAGGTCAGCTCGGCGAAAAAGCGGAAGCGTTCCTCGCTGCTGCGGGCCTCGTTCAGAGAAAGAAAACGGGTCAGCCCGTCGGCCAGCCGCTTGGCAATGGCATCGAGCAGCAATTCCTTGTACCCGGATGGGTTTCTGGCCTCACGGCAAAAATGCATGCCCAGCAGCCATGGCTGATCGATTTTGGGAAAAACGGCAATGAACAGTTGAGACAGCGCCGGTTTGGCATCTGTTTTAATACCGATGTCATCGGCGGAATGGCGTCCGGTATGGCAGGGATGGCGCGTCTGCAGGGCCTGGCGCATTTTTTCGGCCACATACGGGTGCATCGGCCGCCAGCGGCGGTCATTGG
>CAYXDL010000060.1:0-9271 GCA_964463775.1 uncultured Hyphomicrobiales bacterium | reverse complement strand
TCGCTCCCCTCCCGCGCCACGGCAATGGCGGAGAGCAGAAATACCGCCCAGAAATGGCCGTCTCCGGCGGCCTCGTCCAGCCCCTCATGCAGCTCACGCTTCATGCTGGCGCCATGACGACGCATCCACAGGACCATATGCAGGATCAGTGCTCCCGCGGCAAACAGCAGCGTGGCCTGAAAATAGTCCTGCGCCTCCCCGGCCAGAAACGCGCCGGCCCCCGTCAGCCCCAGGGCAAGCAGGATGGCGGCGAAT
The DNA here is from genome assembly GCA_964463775.1 of uncultured Hyphomicrobiales bacterium. Lineage (GTDB taxonomy): Bacteria > Pseudomonadota > Alphaproteobacteria > Minwuiales > Minwuiaceae > JALXAG01. The sequence goes on along the minus strand of CAYXDL010000060.1, from coordinate 9,016 downwards.
ATGCCGGCCGCCACCCCGCCCCAGAGATAACGACGGGCCAGCGCCCTGCCCCCGCCCTGACTGATCCAGGAATTGAGAATCCCGATCACGAGAAGGGCTTCCACGCTTTCCCGCCACAAAATGAAAACCGTCTGTCCGAACATGTCCGCCGCCTGATATGGAAGTTATTCCGCGATGATCACCCCACGGGCACTTTCCATGTCCTCGTGGAATTCATCGAAAAATTCATAACGCCCCGGCGACAGCTTACGGATAACCACAAAGGATTCCGCACCCGGCCCCAAGACTTTTTCCTTGCGCAGCCGCTTGCTTTCGAATTCCGCGGCGCTTTTGCCCGTATTCCTGAGCGTGATCCTGAAGGTCGTGCCGGCCTTGACCCTGATCTCGGACGGTTTGACGACACCATCCTTCATTTCCAGCGCATAATCGGGCATTTCCCCGGCAGCCGCAGCAGCCGGCAACTGCGCGGCACCAGCCAAAAACATGCCGGTGGCAAAGACAGCGGCAACCGCGGAACGTGTGAACGAGGGGAAGTGTTTCAGCATCTCGGTCTCCATCAGAGAGAATGATCGGAATTATGTAAGCGTGCCGGGTCGGCGACAGCCACCCCGGCACACCCGTGTCAGTACGCGCCTTTCTTGCCGGTACCGGCAAAGACGAATTCATAATGCGTCCTGAACGGTTTGAACCAGGGCGCGACTCCGGTTTCACGGTCCACATGACGGCCGAACATCACCGCCTTGTTGGCGGAAGGCGGAAGAATTTCGAAAGTCAGGGAATATTTTCCCGGACCGGCCATTTTTATGTTTCTTCCGTAATGCAGGCCATCATTGGCTATCATCGGCATCAGCGTGCCCGATTGTGTCTTTCCGTCCTTGATCTTCGTCAGTTCATATCTGACCACCAGATAGGGAACCCATTCCCCCTCAGCCAATCCGTTGGGATTATCGGCCAGGGCATGGATATCCGCTTCCAGATGAATATCCGTTTCCGATGCCGGCGGCATCTTCCCCGCCGGTTCCATCGTTACCGGCTGCAGATACACCGCCGCCACTTCCAGCCCGCCGCCCTTTTGTGGCTTGCCGATCGGGTATTCGATCGCCGACGCCTGAAGCACCGGGATGGCAAAAAATGAAATCGCGGCAATCACACTACTTTTCAACCTCTTCATTTCCCTGGTCCTTTTTCACAAACCCATGCCATGGCAAGTCCTGTTTCCCAGGCACCTCCGTCATGGCGCTGATCCCTGTCTATATCCTCAAGAATGATATTGCAAGTCATTATCAATTGCATGGCGGTCATACGCTCATATGTTGCCGTCCCGGACAGGCGAGCGCTTGCCTGGGGCACGGAAACGAGAAGAAATGCTTGTCTCGGAAAGGGGCGAATTTCGGAAAGGGGCGAAAGGGCGGTCAGTCCTGAACAGAGTCATCCATATTCAGACCAGCATGACGCACGCGGCGCAGGAACAGTTCCGCCATTTCCTCGCCTTCAAGGGATTTGAGAAACGTGGCCAGAACCGTGGCATGCCCTGCCGCCTGCGGGTGATATTCCTCTTCCAGCAGCGGAATCATGATCAGGAACTGATCGCTGTAATATTCGAATGCCTTGTACAGATCGTGCTCGCATTCACTCATCGCGCCGGCAAAGGCCATCCGGTCGGCATAATTATGCGCCGTGGCCGCAAACAGGCTGAGATTGCCGGCCCGCCTCACCGCCCCCGGGCGCACGGCCTCACGCAGATTCAGGGGCGGGTAAGGGCTGCGCGGCGTTGTCGGCGGCAGGGGAAGCTGGGCCATGCACTGGCTGTAGAGGGTCGAAAGATAGCCGCGCATCAGTTCCGAAACCCTGGAACGCTGGGCCAGCAGGCGCTGCCCCCAGGGGCCACGGCGTTCGACATTCAGCTCGCCGGTGAAGCGGATGAAATGCCGGGCAAACCGCATCAGCGGGCGCAAGACCTCCTCCGGCCTGTCAGCGATCGGGCAATAGGCGGGAATAGCGGCGATAATGGCATCATTGTCATCGAGCAATTTGCCCACCGCCAGGGAAAATTCGCTTTCGGCAAGCTGCACATCATGGCGGAAACGCGAAATGGAACGGATCAGGCGCAGAATATGATACGGATGGGCCATGCGCAGCATGGCCGCGGCACATAACAGGGAAAGATCGGCCGGATCCTCCTCCTGCATATCCTCGAACAGTTCGCGCAGCTCCTCAACGGCCCCGCCACTGAACTCGCGCATCAGACGAGGCACGATCCTGTGCATGCGCGCCACCTCGTGGCGTTGGGCGATCATCCGGAACAGCGGCTCCAGAGCATCACCGTGAAAGGCCTGCCCCCCCATATCAAGGGGCAGATTGCGCCGTTCTGCGCGCAACTGCCGCAATACGCTCAGGCATTCGCCGTGCAGGATATCGGCATGGCGCGCGATCCGCAGCGGATCCTTGGCGGCGATGGCCGCATCGATGGCATCCGTATGCCGGGCCAGCGCCTCGTCCAGTGCCTCGGCACTGCCAAGCCAGCGCCACAAAGGCAGAATGATGCTGCGCGGCAATAACGGCACCCGGCTGTTTTCCACCTGCTGCGGATCATCGATCAGCAGGTCCTCGAACGGGGTGCAGAACACGCGCAATGCCGACAGTTTGCGCGGGGGCATCGCCTGTTTGTCATCGGCCAGACACCGCAGAATCAGGCGGCTGGTGGGATCGTTTTCAGACTGATTGCGGCGGATCACGGCTTCCCTGGCCAGCTTGCGCCGCTCCTCCAGCGAGAGATTGCGGACGAAAGCGTCCAGATCCTTCTCCACCTCATCCAGTTCGATCATCGCAGCCCCCGTTGCATGGCCCTTCTTTATAACCCAGGGGCCGTGAATACCAAAGCCGGCCCGGCATCTTTTGCCGGAGAGGAAAGAATGTCCTCCCTCCCCGCCGCCATGGCGGAGGAATTGCCCGGTCCGCCCATACAAAACGGCGGAATCCCTGCTTCCCGCAATTGGCATCACTTTTGCTTGCAAGGGGGCGAGCCCACAGGAACGAGGCATGGCAATGACGATAGACAGTGTAATCGACGTGTTCGCGGCCACCGGGGCGGGACTGTCCAAAAAGGACTCCCCCGCCCCGGCCGATGAACCGTTCCGCGATTATCTGGAGCAGGCCGGCGACAACCGCATCGAAGAACGCGATGCCCCCTCCCCGCAACGCGCCGGTGAGGAAGCCCGGGCATCCCGCTCCAGGGCGGAGGATGCAACCCGCACCGAAACCGCCACCACCCCGGAAAGCGACAACAAGGCGGTCAGCGACAGCGGGAAACCCGCCAAAGAACAAAACGACGATGTCGCCGCAAAAGACACACGGTCCGGTTCCGGCAAGGTATCGGACAAGGCCGTAGCGAAGGACGGTGCGGAGGATGCGGAACAATCGGCCCGGCCGGAAATCGCCGCACTGGCCGCATTGGGGCTGAATATGCCGCAGAGCAACCCCGCCACCGCGGCCACCGCGGCCACCCCGACAGCCGAAGGCAAGGGGCGCGCCGCCGCCACACCGGTGCCGGCCGCCGCGCTCACGGGCGAGGAAGCTATACCGGGAGCGGAATCCGAAATCGGCGCCAAACCCCGCCGGGCACAGGAGAAAGGCGACCAGGATCCCCTGCTTGCGCGCCTTGCCGCGACCAAAGGCAGATCCGGCGGCGGCAGCAAGTCCCCCCAGAAGGTCTCCGTACAGGATTTTCTGAAACAGGTGCAGAACAATATTCCCGCCAATGACACGCCGGCGGCACACAAACAGAATCCGAACCTGCCCCTGCAGGCCACACCCGGCCCGTCACAGGCCGCCATCGCCGCCACCGCGCAGCAACAGGCCGATCCCGCGGCACCCCAGGGCGGCAATGGCAGCATCACGGGGCTTTCCGCTGCCGGAGGACCTGGCCAGACACAGGGCCAGCACGCTGCCAGAACAATACAGCACAGCCCGGTATTGCAACAGCCGGTGGCCCAGCAGGTTGCCGTGCAGATCAGCCGTGCCGTCAGCGAGGGGCAGAACCGTTTTGACATCAGCCTGCACCCTCAGGAACTGGGAAAGGTCAAGGTCAAGCTTGAAATCGGCCATGATGGCAGGGTTCTGGCCACAGTAGCCGCTGAGCGGCCGGAAACCCTGGCCATGCTGCGCCGCGACGCCTTTGCCCTGGAACAGGCACTGCAGAATGCCGGGCTGAACCCTGATGGCGGCAGCCTGCAGTTCAGCCTCAGCGGCGAGCAGGCCGGACAGGGCTTCGCCACCGGGGACGAGGGCACCTCTCATGGCAGCGGCAGTGATGGCCCCATCTTCAGTGAGGCCGAAGCCCCCGAGACCCCCGAGGCGCCAAGGCAGATGATCGCCACCAGCGCCCTGGACATCACGGTCTGAGGAGGGAAGGATGGAAGTTCAGTCCGCAACAGCCACGGCAACAGGCAGCGCTTCCGGCGCATCGCAGGCCAAGCTTGCCGAGAATTTCGACACATTCCTGACCCTGCTGACGACGCAGCTCAAAAATCAGGATCCGCTGAACCCGATGGATTCGACCGAGTTCACCAACCAGCTCGTCCAGTTCTCGGGCGTCGAACAGGCGATCAGCACGAACAAGAATCTGGAAAAGCTGATCGCCCTGAACGAAAGCGGCAATGCCACGTCACTGCTCGGTTATCTCGGCAAGGATGTGGAGTTGCAGTCCGATCAGACGATGCTGAAATCGGGTCAGGCAAAATGGCAATACACCATCGATGAAAACGCCACCGAGGCCTTGCTGACCGTGACGGATCTCAATGGCAGGATCATCTATACCACCCCGGCGGTAAAAACGGCCGGACAGCATGAATTCATCTGGGACGGGAAAGACAATGCCGGGTTGCAGGTCGCCGATGGCGCCTACCGGCTGGGAGTCAGCGCCCTCGACATCACCGGCGGCAAGATCGGCACCAGCATCACCACGACCGGACGGGTCGAGGGGGTGGAAACGGCCGATGGCGAGGACCTGCTGACCGTCAACGGCCTGTCGGTGACAGCGGACAAGGTCATCTCCGTTCTGCTGCCGGAAGATCCTGGCACATGATGTCTGAACGAAACCATTTCTGCGGCCTTCCCGGCCAGGCAAACACCTGCAAGGTGACAAGGAGCATATCATGAGTATTTTCGGCGCACTGTTTTCCGGCGTATCGGGACTGAATGCCCAGGCACAGGCCATGGGAATCATTTCCGACAACATTTCCAACGTGAACACGGTGGGTTACAAGAAAACCGCAACGCAGTTCTCCACCCTCGTCACCCAATCGGCCACCGTTTCGCGCTACTCGCCCGGCGGGGTCAAATCCGCCCCCAACCAGCTGATCGACCGGCAGGGACTGCTGCAGGCATCCGCCTCGGCCACCGATCTGGCAATTGCGGGGCAGGGTTTCTTCGTCGTCAATACCGAGGCCAATCCCTCGGCAATCTCGGGCGACTACCGTTATACCCGCGCAGGCTCCTTCTCACCTGATGAAAACGGCGATCTGCGCAATGCCGCGGGCCTTTATCTGCGCGGCTGGAAGATCGACGATACAGGGGCCATCACCACCAATCGCAGCGACCTGACGGCAACCGAAACCGTCAACATCCGCGGGCTGACCGGATCCGCCACCCCGTCGACGGAAATCACGCTGAAAGCCAATCTGCAGGCCAGTCAGGCGGTTAATTCCGCTGTTTCGGGGGGCACTTATTCCGCCGGTGACATCGCCAATGGCACGACAACACCCGATTTCGAGCGCAGCGTGCAGATTTTCGACAGCCAGGGACAAACGCATACCCTGACCTTCGGCATGCTGAAAAACACCACCGCCAATCAGTGGCTGACAGAAATCTATGTCAAGCCGGCTTCCGATGTGAACACCACCGCCCATCCCAATGGCCTGATCGCCAGCGGCACCATTGCCTTCAATGCCGATGGTTCCCTGGATCTGGGCAGTACGTCCAACGCCCTGAAATCGCTGACCATTCAGTATGCGACTTCCAGCGGCGTCAGCAATTCCTCCCTCACCATCGATTACGGCACCGACGGCAAGACCGACGGCTTCACCCAGTTCGACGCCCCCTCGCAGCTGATTTCATCCGATGTGAACGGCGCCGTCTTCGGCACGCTGCGCGGTGTCGAGGTGAACGAGGATGGCGTGATGACCGCAATCTTCGACAACGGCACCCGGCAGGACATCTACAAACTGCCCATCGCCACCTTCCCCAATGCCAACGGATTGGGCAACAAATCCGGCAATGCCTATATCCAGACATCGCAATCGGGCGATTTCACACTGAATGAGGCCGGTATCGGCGGCGCCGGCAAGATCGCCCCCTCGGCACTGGAGGCCTCCACTGTCGACCTGGCGGAGGAATTCGCCGACATGATCATCACCCAGCGCGCCTATTCGGCCAGCGGCAAGGTCATCACCACCGCTGACCAGATGCTGGACGAACTGATCCGCCTCAAACGGTGATGATATCCTCAACCCTCTGAAAAAAATCAGAAAAACCCGGCCACGCGCCGGGTTTTTTTCGCCTCCGCCCCGATTAACCAATTGGGTTAGCCTTTTTTTAAACCCCGCGCCCTATTCTCTCCCCATCATTCGAGTCGTCCCAAAGCGGTGATAAGCCGCGTCATGTTATGGGGGCTGTCACCGGCCCGCCAGTCCAAGAGAGAGTATTGAGTGAGGTTGAAGAGGCGATGACGCATTACAATACGAATGACCGCCGCCCAATGGTGATCGGGCCCGACGGAACGGCACTGACCCGTGCCGATCTGCCGCCCCCGGACACCAAGCGATGGGTGATCCGCCGCAAGGCAGAAGTGGTCGCCGCCGTTCGCGGAGGACTGCTGAGCCTGGATGAAGCGTGCCGGATCTATTCCCTTTCAGTAGAGGAATTCCTGAGCTGGCAGCGGGCAATCGACAAGCACGGCCTGGCCGGGTTGCGGGCAACCCGTCTGCAGCAGTACCGCGGAAGCATGGATGCCAACGCCCTGGCTGAATGATTTCGACGTCCCTGATCTTTCATTAAGTCATGGAAAGCACGGAATCCTGAGCTGATCACAACGGAATTTCCGGCGCCCCGGCGCCGGACTTCCTTGGCCTCAATAGATAAAATTTTAGCAAAATATTCAAAGCATTAGATCCTTTCCCCGCCCACTAGGCAAAAATTGCCGGGAATTAACGGCCTGTTTACCCAATTCCCCGACACTGGTCCGCACAAGGGCGCAAGCCCGCGGAAAACAGAGAACAGAGGCGACCAGTGGACGGTTTTGCATCCTTTCTGCGTAATTTCGGCGTTGTGCGCCTGGGCATTATGGGCATTGTCGCCGTGGCGGTTCTCGGCTTCATCAGCTTTGCCGCCATGCGTTTCGGCCAGCCCGGCATGTCCCTGCTCTACAGCGGTCTGGACCTGGATGAATCCGGCCGGATTGTTGCCAAGCTCGATGAAATGAAGGTGCCCTACGAGCTCCAGCAGAACGGCACCGCCATTTACGTTCCTGACCGCGATGTGCTGCGCATCCGTGTCCAGATGGCCGAGCAGGGCCTGCCGACGGGCGGCTCCCTCGGTTATGAACTGTTTGACCGCACCGACACGCTGGGAACCACCAGTTTCGTCCAAAACGTGAATCTGGTGCGGGCTCTGGAAGGAGAGCTGGCACGGACCATCCGCCAGATCGATCGTGTGAAGGGCGCCCGGGTTCACCTGGTTCTGCCCAAGCGCGAGGTCTTTGCCCGCAAGGACCGCAAGCCCAGCGCCTCCATCGTCCTGAAACTGCAGGGCGGGATCACGCCAACCCAGGTACAGGCCATTCAGAATCTGGTCGCCGCCGCCGTTCCCGAACTGACGACGGACCGGGTTTCCATCGTCGATTCACGCGGCAATCTGCTGACCAAGGGCCTGGAAGGCGATGGTCTGAGCGCCATGGCCAACCGTCTGACTGAAATCCGCATCAACCATGAAAATCGTCTGAAATCGGCAATCGAACAATTGCTGGGGCGCACGGTGGGCATCAACAATGTCCGCGCCGAGGTAACGGTCGATCTGGATCAGAGTCGTATTGTCACCAATGCCGAGGAATACAATCCGGACGGCCAGGTCGTCCGTTCCACCCAGACGGTCGAGGAATCCTCCGAGGAAATTGACGGTGGCCCCGCCAATGTCAGCGTTGAACAGAACCTGCCCGGCGAGCAGGCGCAGAACGGCCCCGGCTCCCAGTCCAAATCGGCCCGCACCGAAGAAACGACCAATTTCGAAATCACCAAGACCGTGCGCAACACCACCCGCGAGGCCGGTGCGATCAAGCGCATCTCCGTCGCTGTGGTCGTCAACGGCTCCTATGTGACGGACAAGGATGGCAAGCGCACCTATCAGCCGCGCAGCGAAAAGGAAATCGAGGCCCTGACCGCCCTCGTGCGTTCCGCCATCGGTTATGACGCAGAACGCGGCGACACGGTCGAAGTCGTCAATCTTCAGTTCGCCGAACTGAACACCGACAGCGACGCCTTTGCCGCCCCGCCCGGTGTCATTCTGGGCCTGAGCAAGACCGACATTTTCAAGATCGCGGAAATGGTCGTCTTCGGCATCGTCGCCATCCTGGTGCTGCTGCTGGTGGTCCGCCCGCTGCTGACCAAGGCGATGACCATCGGCCTTGAAAGCAGCCCCGCCCTGGCCCATGCCGGAGCCGGTGAAGGCGCCATCGCCCTTACCGGACCTGACGGCACCCCGGCCATTGCCGGCCCCGGCGGGGAAGGCGGGGAAATGGGCCAGCTCGCCGCTCCCGATGAGGAAAGCGCCGAATCGATGATCGATGTCGCCCAGATTGAAGGGCGGGTGAAGGCATCCTCGATGAAGAAGATCGCCGATCTCGTCGACAAACATCCGGAGGAAGCGGTCAACATCATGCGCAACTGGCTTTACGACGATCAGTAGGGAGAGGCGATCATGGCTGACAATCTCGATTTCCGCACCCTGACCGGCACCCAGAAAGCCG
>CAYXDL010000059.1:0-9346 GCA_964463775.1 uncultured Hyphomicrobiales bacterium | reverse complement strand
AGCAGGCGCGCCGGGCGCTGGATTATCTGGTGGGCTTCACCCTTTCGCCGGTATTGTGGCGCAAACTGCCCGGTTCCCGCTCGGCCGGGCGGGTGCAGTCGGTGGCGCTGCGGCTGATCTGCGAGCGCGAGCTTGAGATCGAAGCCTTCAGGCCGCGTGAATACTGGTCGATCGGCGGCGAGTTTCAGACAGAGGACGGGGCGGCGCTGTCCACCCGGCTGACGCGTTTTGAAGGCAAGCGGGTCGAAAAATTCACCTTTGAGACCGGCGATGCTGCGGATGCGGCGACAAAGGTACTGCAGGGGCACCGCTACCGCATCGCGGAGGTAACGACCAAGCCGGTGCAACGCAGCCCGCAGCCGCCCTTCACCACATCGACATTGCAGCAGGAGGCCTCGCGCAAGCTCGGCTTCGGCGCCAAGATGACGATGAATATTGCCCAGCGGCTGTATGAAGGCATCGATATCGGCGGCGAAACGGCCGGGCTGATCACCTATATGCGTACCGACGGCGTCACCCTGGCGCAGGAGGCCATCGATGCCGCCCGTGGTGTGATCCGTTCCGAATTCGGCGCCGAATTCGTGCCCGAAAAACCGCGCGCCTACAAGAGCAAGGCGAAGAACGCGCAGGAAGCCCATGAGGCCATCCGCCCCACCGACATGCGCCGCCTGCCCGAAAATCTGCGCGGGGTGCTGAATGATGAACAATACAAGCTTTACAAGCTGATCTGGCAGCGTGCCGTCGCCAGTCAGATGGCCAATGCCCGCCTTGAGCGCACCACGGTCGATATCGCCTCAGACGATGATCGTCATGCCTTCCGCGCCACCGGCAGCGTCATTCGCTTCCCCGGCTTTCTCAAGCTTTATGAGGAAGGGCGCGATGACGCCAAAGGCGAGGAGGAAAACGGCAGACTGCTGCCGCCGGTACAGGCCGATGCGCCCGTCAGCCTGCGCAAGCTGATGCCCGAGCAGCACTTCACCGAGCCGCCGCCGCGCTACAGCGAGGCCAGCCTGGTCAAAACGCTGGAGGAACTTGGCATCGGCAGGCCCTCTACCTATGCCTCGATCATTTCGGTATTGCAGGACCGCAATTACGTGCGGCTGGAGAAGAAACGCTTCGTGCCCGAGGACCGCGGCCAGCTCGTCACCGCCTTCCTCAGCACCTTTTTCCGCAAATATGTCGAATACAATTTCACTGCCGAGCTGGAAAACAAGCTCGACGAGATTTCCGCCAGCCTGATCGACTGGAAGGTCGTTCTGCGCGACTTCTGGGAGGATTTCGCCAAGGCGGTGGAGGCAACCAGCAATCTGAAGATCTCCGAAGTGCTGGAGGCGATCGACCGCATTCTCGGCCCCCACATCTTCCCCGATCCGGGCGATGGCAGCGATCCGCGCGCCTGCCCCTCCTGCAAGGAGGGTAAGCTCAGCCTCAAACTGGGCAAATTCGGCGCCTTTATCGGTTGCTCCAACTATCCCGACTGCCGTTATACCCGGCAGCTTGATGCGCCAGCGGAGGGTGAGGAACTCGCCGGAGACGGCCCCGTCATCCTGGGTCAGGATCCGGAAACCGGCAAGGACGTGACCCTGCGCAAGGGACCTTATGGCTATTACGTCCAGCTTGGCGAGGCGGAAGGCAAGGAAAAACCGAAACGGGTCTCCCTGCCCAAGGGTATGCCGCCGGAAACGGTGACCTTCGATTATGCCCTGCGGCTGCTGTCGCTGCCGCGGGTGATCGGGGAGCATCCGGAAACCGGCAAGCCGATCACCGCGGGGCTTGGCCGCTATGGCCCCTATGTGGAGAGCGAGCGCAAATTCGTCTCTCTGCCCAGCCTCGATGATGCCTTCGAGATCGGCCTCAACCGCGCCGTGGCCCTGCTGGCGGAAGCAAAGAACAAGGGGCGCAAGGGGGCCGAGCCCCTGCGCAGGCTGGGTGAGCACCCCGATGGCGGCGAGATCACGGTCATGGACGGGCGCTATGGCCCCTATGTCAAGCACGGGCGCATCAATGCCACCCTCCCCAAGGATATCTCCCCGGAGGAGGTCACCCTTGAACAGGCCATCAGGCTGATCGAGGAACGGGCGGCGAAAACCGGCAAGAAGAAGCCTGCTGCGAAGAAAAAAGCCACGGCAAAAAAGAAACCCGCGGCAAAGAAGAAAACCACCGCCAAAAAGACTGCCGGCAAAAAAACCGCCGGCAAAACGACGTAGACGGCATGACCATCCAACGCCCTGAATGGGGCAGAGATTGCGCGGCCATGACCTGGCGCCAAAGACAAGGACGATTGTGAAGGACAGGAAAACCCCGGACACCCATCTGCCAGGCCGCGAGGAGATTCTCGAGTTTCTGCGCGAGAATCCGGAACGAGCCAGCAAACGCGAAATAGCCCGCGCCTTCAACATCAAGGGCGGCGACCGAATCTGGCTGAAGCAGGTGCTGCGTGAAATGACGGCCGAGGGGCTGATCGAGCACAGCCGGAAGAAAAGCCGCATCAGGGGCGAACTGCCGCCGGTGGCCATTGTTGAAATCACCGGCACCGACCCCGATGGCGAACTCGAAGGGCGCATCCTGCACCGGGCAGGCGAAGGGGTGCGCATTATCATCGCCCCGGGCCGCCATACCGCCCCGGCCCCCGGCGCCGGGGACCGCTTCCTCGCCCGGTTGCAGAAGCAGGACGAGAAGCTCTATGAAGCCCGCCTGATGCGCCGCATCACCCGGGCGCCCGCGGAACTGCTCGGCACCCTCGGACGGGAAAATGGCCGGATGGTGCTGCGTGGCACCGACCGCAAGGGTAAAAGCCGCTGGATCGTACCCGACGATCATCTCATGGGGGCCGGCCCCGGCGATCTGGTCCTGGCCGAACCGCTGGAGGGCAGCGGCCCGCGTCAGTATCTGGCCCGCGTCACAAAGGTTCTGGGTAATACGGAAAACCCGAAGGTGCTGAGCCTGATCGCCATCCATGATCACGGCATTCCGACCCTATTTCCCGATGAGGTTCTGGCCGAGGCCGCCGCGAAAAGGCCCGTCCGCAGCATGCGCGGACGCGAGGATCTCTGCGCCTTGCCCCTGCTCACCATCGACCCCGCCGATGCCCGCGATCATGACGATGCCGTCTGGGCCGCCCCGGATGATGACCCCGCCAATGAGGGCGGCTGGAAGCTGATCGTGGCCATCGCCGATGTCGCCCATTACGTCACCCCCGGCAGCGCGCTGGATCGCGAAGCCCTGAAACGGGGCAATTCTACCTATTTTCCCGACCGGGTGGTGCCGATGCTGCCGGAGAAACTCTCAGGCGATCTGTGTTCGCTGCATCCGGGTGTCAAACGCCCCTGCATGGTGGTGCATATCCGCATCGATGCCGACGGGCGCAAAATCGGCCACCGCTTCGCCCGCGCCATGATGTGTTCGGCGGCCAACCTGACCTATCAGCAGGCACAGGCCATTGCGGACGGGCAGGATCCGCCGATTGAGGATATGGACCCCGACGCCCCCGCCCGCCTGCGTGAGGCGGTCATCGGGCCGTTGTTTTCCGCCTATCGCGCCCTGGCCCGCGCCCGCGATGCCCGGGGGCCACTGGCCATCGACATTCCCGAACGCCAGGTGAAATTGTCCGAAGAGGGTGAGATTCTCTCCGTCGCCCCGCGCGAACGCCTCGATGCCCACCGGCTGATCGAGGAATTCATGGTACTGGCCAATGTCTGCGCCGCCGAAACCCTGGAAGCGGCGCGCAAACCCTGTATGTACCGGGTTCATGAGGAACCCAAACGCGAAAAACTGCTGTCGCTGAAAACCTTCCTCAAATCGATCGGCATTTCCTTTTCCATTGGCCAGGTGATCCGCCCCAGTCATTTCAACCGGGTGTTAAAGCAGGTCGAGGGCAGCGAATATGCCGACATGGTCAATCAGGTCATTCTGCGCTGCCAGACCCAGGCCTATTACTCGCCGGAGAATCTGGGACATTTCGGCCTGGCCCTGCCCCGTTATGCCCATTTCACATCGCCCATCCGCCGTTATGCCGATCTGCTGGTCCATCGCGGGCTGATTGCCGCGCTCGGCCTGGGCAAGGACGGATTACGGGATGAGGACGGGGCGGGTTTTGCCGAAACCGGCCGGCAGATATCGGATCTGGAGCGTCGCTCCATGGCGGCCGAGCGGGCGGCGAATGACCGCTTCCTCGCCGCCTTCATGAAGGACCGTATCGGTGGTATTTTCGAAGGGCGGATCAGCGGCGTCACCCGCTTTGGCCTGTTCGTGACGCTGGAGGAATCCGGCGCCGACGGGCTGGTGCCCATCCGCAGCCTGGGCCATGAATTTTTCCGCCATGACGAGGATCATCACTGCCTGGTGGGCGAACGCAGCGGCAGAACCTACCGGCTGGCCCAGAAGGTGCGCGTACGCCTGCTGGAAGCGATACCCATTTCCGGTGGGCTGCTGCTGGAAATCGTGCAAGGCAAAGACGACCCTGGCCTCCAGAATGGAGAGGAAGGCAAATCCTCCCCACCCCCCGCTGCGGCGCTGAAAAAGAAGAAAAAGAACAAGCACAGCAGACGCAAGGGCCGGCCGCGCCGCAACCGGGCCTCCTGAACAGGCGATGATGCCGCCTGCGCCATGCAGGGGCGTCTTGCCTGTCGCCTGAGAATGCGCCATCCTGACAGCATAAACAATGCGAGGAGATTTTCATGCCGATCAAACAGGCGCTGCACCCCGATGCAGCCGCGGACGGCCCGCCGCTGCGCCCGCTGAAACCGGCCATGGTCAATGGCTGGCGCATGCGTTGTCCCCATTGCGGCAACGGCGCCCTGTTCGGACGCTTTCTCAAGGTGAACGATCATTGCGCCGATTGCGGCGAACCCCTGCACCATCACCGCGCCGACGATGCCCCGCCCTATTTCACCATCCTGATCGTCGGGCATATCATCGTTTCCATGATGCTGCTGAGCGAACAGCTTTATGCGCCGCCACTATGGTTCCATTATGCCGCATGGCCCGCCCTGACCCTGATCATGAGCCTGGTGCTTCTGCCGCGCATTAAGGGCGCGCTGATCGGCCTGCAATGGGCGCGCTATATGCATGGTTTCGGCGGTACGGAGGACTGATCACCCGTGAACGGTGCCGAAGCCGACAATACCTCTCTGCCGAAACCGCCCGCGCAGCCGGTGCGCGCCAGGGGAACGCCCCTGCCGCGCCCGCGTGATGCCGCCAGCCTGTTGCTGGTGCGCACCGATGGCAGTGAGCCCCGCATCCTGATGGGGCTGCGCCATGCCCGCCATCGCTTTCTTCCCGAAGCCTATGTCTTTCCCGGCGGCGCCGTCGAATCCGACGACTGGCGCGGGGGGCGGCGCCTGCGGATACATCCCGATGACAAGAGCCGCCTGATGCATTCGCTGAGCGAGGCGCGCGCCCATGCCCTGTTCTGGGCGGCGATCCGCGAAACCCATGAGGAAACGGGCATCGATCTGCTGCCGCTTCTGGGCAGCGGCAGCGGCAAGGGGCCCATCGATGCCCGGGCGATGCGCTATGTGGCACGCGCGATTACGCCGCCTTACCGGCCGATCCGTTTCGATGCCCGTTTTTTCATGCTGCGTGCCGAAGCCTTTCCCGGCAATCTCGGCGGCGATCACGAGCTTTCCGATCTGCGCTGGGTTTCCATGTCCGAAACCCTGACCCTGCCGCTGGCACGCATTACCCGCATGATTCTGCAACAGATCGGGGCGGCCATCCTCTCGGGCCGGGAGGTTGCACCCGTGCCCTGTTTCCGACACCGGCACGGCCGCCAGTGTCTGGAATTCGAACAGGCCGTGCCCCTTTGCAGCACAGGGCGCGAAAATCCGCCCGCGCTGTGAACAGCGCTTGACTTCAGGGCAAATGCCCGTATTTTCCCTACACCTGATTCAACGAAGCCATTCTGGAGTATCGGCCATGGCCAAGCCTGCCGTCGTAAAGATCAAACTGGTGAGCACCGCGGATACCGGGTATTACTATGTCACCAAGAAAAACCCGCGCAACATCACCGAAAAGATGGTGCTGAAGAAATACGATCCCGTGGTTCGCAAGCACGTCGAATTCAAGGAAGCCAAGATCAAGTGATCTTCGTGTTTTCCGGAACGAAAGGCCGCCATTGCGCGGCCTTTTTTCATGCCCGCCCCGCGGAAGAATGCGCCATCGCGCCCGGGGGTGCCGGCAAGAATGCGACATAATGTAGCCCGGCCGCGCAATATCTTGAGCTGTCCGGAGCCTGACATTATGGTCTGCTCAACCCATTCCCGAAATCATAACCACAATTCCGAGGGCAGAGATGAACGCACCGATGAGCGCAGACGACTGGCGGGCAAGGGCCGCCAGCCTCGATATCCGCAACAAGATTTTCATTGACGGCGAATTCCGCGATGCCGCCTCCGGCAAGACCTTCGATTGCGTCAGCCCCATTGACGGGCGGGTGATCTGCCAGGTCGCCGAAGGCGATGCCGCCGATGTCGATGCCGCCGTCCGTGCCGCCCGCGCAGCTTTCGAGGACGGACGCTGGCGTGATCTGCATCCGCGCAAACGCAAAAGGGCACTGCAGAAGCTGGCCGATCTGATGCGCGCCCATCAGGACGAACTGGCCTTGCTGGAAACGCTGGACATGGGCAAGCCGATCCGCTTTTCCGGTTCGGTCGATGTGCGTGCCTCCGCCGATACCATCAGCTGGTATGCCGAGGCCATCGACAAGGTCTATGATGAAATCGCCCCGACCGGGCCCGAGGCCCGCGCCCTGATCACCCGTGAACCGCTTGGCGTGATCGGCATCGTCGTTCCCTGGAACTTCCCGATGCTGATGGCTTGCTGGAAGCTGGGCCCGGCGCTTGCCACCGGCAACTCCGTGGTCGTCAAACCTGCCGAGCAATCACCACTGACAGCCCTGCGCCTGGCCGAGCTGGCGATCGAGGCCGGCATTCCCGCCGGCGTGTTCAATGTCGTGCCCGGTTTCGGCCATACGGCGGGCAAGGCACTGGGGCTGCATATGGATGTCGATGCCATCGCCTTTACCGGCTCTACCGAGGTCGGCAAGATGTTCATGGAATATTCGGGTCAGTCGAACCTCAAGCAGGTGGGGCTGGAATGCGGCGGCAAGTCACCGCATATCGTCATGGCCGATGTGCCCGATATCGATACCGCGGCACGGGCGGCGGCCACCGCGATCTTTTTCAATCAGGGTGAGGTCTGCACCGCCGGTTCCCGCCTGCTGGTGGCCCGTGAAATCAAGGATGAGTTCCTTGAAAAGGTCATGGCTTCAGCCCAGCGCATGCAGCCGGGCGATCCGCTGCATCCGAAAACCGTCATGGGTGCCATGGTGGATGACCGCCAGACCGAGCGGGTGATGGACTATATCGAAGCCGGCAAGGCCGAAGGGGCCAAACTGCTCTGCGGCGGCAAGCGGGTCATGGAGGATACCGGCGGTTACTTCATCGAACCGACCATCTTCGATGAGGTCAGCAATGACATGAAGATCGCCCGTGAGGAGATCTTCGGCCCCGTGCTCTCCGTCATTCCCTTCGACACCCCCGAGGAAGCGGTGAAAATCGCCAATGACACCATTTACGGCCTCGCCGCCGCGGTGTGGACCAGCAACATCACCACGGCACACCGGGTTTCCCGGGAACTGCGCGCGGGGGTCGTGTGGGTCAACTGCTATGACCATGACGACATCACCACGCCTTTCGGCGGCTACAAGCAATCGGGCTTCGGGCGCGACAAATCCCTCCATGCCATGGAGAAATACACCAATCTGAAAACCACCTGGATCAATCTGGGCTGAGCCCGGTAACAGATGGCACGACAAAGGCCCGGAAGAAAGACTTCCGGGCCTTTTGTTGTCAGTATCCTTTCATCGGCAGAAGGCATCCCCGGCACAAGAAGCTGGATACCCCGCATAAGGATGCGGCAGGTCAGGATGGCGGCAATTCAGGATGCGGTATCGGCCAGTCCGGCGGCCACCTGATCGCTTTCAGCCACGCAGACGCGGTTGCGCCCGGCACCCTTTGCCTCGTACAGGGCTTCATCGGCACGGCGCACCAGATCGTCAACCGTGTCCTCTGGCCGGGTTGCGGAAACGCCGATGCTGCAGGTGACATTCAGCTCACCGACATCGGCGGCGGAAACGGCGAAAGGCTGTTCCTCGATACTGGTACGCAGGCGTTCGGCAACGCGGGTGGCCTTCATCACATCCGTATCCGGCATCACCACGACAAATTCCTCGCCCCCGAAACGCGCGGGCAAATCGATGCCGCGCACATTGCGCTTGATACGCTCGGCGAATTCGCGCAGCACCTCATCGCCCACGGCATGGCCATAGGTATCGTTGACCTGTTTGAAATGATCGATATCGATCAGCAGCACCGAAATCGGCTTGGAGGATTTGCGGTGCCCCTTCATCAGATTTTCGATGTGGCTGGCAAAATAACGGCGGTTGAACAGGTCGGTCAGCCCGTCGGTCACGGCCATGGACATGGAGCGGACATAGTTGTCGCGCAGCCGGTCCTGATAACGTTTGCGCCGAACCTGGGTCAGTGCCCGGGCCAGAAGCTCGTTCCGGTCCGTCGGACGCATGATGTAATCATTGACCCCGATCTCCAATGCCTTCAGCAGGCGGTCCTTATCCCCCTCATCGACCAGAATGATGATCGGGGCGTGGCGCGTTTCCTCGGTCGTGCGCAGCTGCGAACACAAGCGCAGCGGATCCATGTTCGCCAGCGTCATGCTGACGACGACCAGATCGTAATCGCCGCTCTTGGCCAGAATCAGGGCCTCGGCCCCGTCCCCCTCCACCGTTACCTGATAGCGCGATGACAGGGTCTCGCGAAGGTTGCGGGCATCGGTTTCATTGTCCTCTATCACCAGAACGCGGACATCCGGGCCCACTTCCAGCGAGATTTCGGTAAACGCCTCGGTCACGCCGAACTGGGTGCTGGTCTGTTCACGCATCCGCAGCTCATCCATCGTCATCTTCAGCCGCAGAAGGGATTTCACGCGCGCGAACAGGGAGATATCGTCGACAGGCTTGGTGAGAAAATCATCGGCGCCGGCCTCAAGGCCCTGGATCTTGTCCGCCGGTTCGCTCAGCGCCGTGACCATGACCACGGGGATATGGGCAATTGCCGGATCGTTCTTGATGCGGCGGCAAACCTCGAACCCGTCCATGCCGGGCATCATGACGTCGAGAAGCACCAGATCGGGCATGTCACGATGGATGACCTCCAGCGCTTCCGGCCCGCTGAAAGCGGTCAGAACATCGTAATATTCGGCCGAAAGCTTGGCCTCAAGGACCTTCACATTCGGCAGAACATCGTCGACGACAAGGATGCGGGCCGTC